>JBFIJP010000110.1:0-11023 GCA_041600695.1 Thermoplasmatota archaeon
CGCCGTGCCCGAAGGAATACCCGTTCCCCGCACGACCTCCCGGAACGTGCCACCTGGATTCTTGAGAATGTAGTTGTACAGTTTTTTGCGGTTTGGATGGGAAAGGGCGTCTTGACTCGTTCGAGTCGAGAAGACGCCGACCAAGACCTTCGCTGCGGCGGCCAGGAGGGCTGTGATGCCAACGGCCGCGACCACCTGCGCAGGTGACGCGATTGAAAGGGGTGCCTCATCCAGCAGTGCAGCATGCAGGTCGCCAGATAGCTCGGCCGTCATGCGGCGCCCGTCGCCTGAATCGGATCGGATTTCCTGTAGTGATATGTGGCCCGATGCCCGGAGGGTCTGATCGTCGGCCACCACGCACTCAGCGTCTCGTGGACAGGGACTGCTTGATGCCAACGGCAACCGAACAGCTCCGTCAAGACTGGCAGAGATCGAGGGGGCCCCCAGAATGAAACCGTACGTTCCTGCCGTGCCTGACATCGTTCCGTTAGGTAGTCGCAGATCAACGTAGCTGAAATCGAGCACGCCAGCCTCGTTTGACCCGACGGTGTATGGCCCGGTCATACGCCGATAGGTGTCGGGAGGGCACGGCAGGTTCGTCGTGCACGTCGTGGCGAGATGATGGACAAATACGCGCGTTACGCCGTGGGCCTCCAGGCTCAAGTTCGCGACCGGCCCAGGGTGCCTGAGGCTGGTCGCCAAGACATGGTCCAAGTCGGGCGGACAGACCCCCGACGGGATTAGCATCCGCTTTTGCTCGGCTCGGCTGAGGGAATCATAGGGGCAGTAGCGCCAGCCCTCGGTTTGCAATGCGAATGCCGCGCTGCTCGTCGTTACCTGGATTTGTGCGGCTTCGACATACAACGCAGCCCAGTCGCCGCGGGAATCGAGGCGGATTGAACCTGGGCCGTCGCCCTCAACGTCGTCAAGCCAAAAGGACGGTTTGTGGTGGGTGAAGTTCTCGTACGACTGCAAATAGGCAACGGTGGTCTCGAGGTAGCGGCTGGTGAAGCCGGCAGTCAGGTTCAATCCCAGGCTTGCGGCGTCATCGGGGCTCAAAATCACGAAGAGCCATTGCCCATCTACCACCACTGACGTTCCTTCGGCCGTCGCGCCGTTGCCAAACGACAAAACCCCCGCACTTGTCTGGCTGACTAGGCAAATGCATGCGAGGAGGGCTATTCGGTGCAGCCGAGACCCTCCCAGGTGGTTAGCGTGGCCGTTGCCTCGTAGTTGAAGCCAAAGCTGCCTTCGGCGTGATAGTTGGGGCTTGGCGCGGTTGCCATGATTGTGGGCGCCTGGTATTCGCCGACTCCATGTTGGCTGCTGTCTGGTCGGCCCCATTCGGTGCCTTCGAGGAGAAGTCTGGAGGTATGAGTTCCGTTGTAGGCCAGCATGAAGTCGCGCGCTGGCGAGTCGACGGGGTCCCAGGGGTCGACAAACGGCGAGAGTACGATATCTGAGGCTCCCTGTCCAGGTACAGTCCACGAAGCGCCGCCGCCATCAAGCGAACCGAAAGCACCGGCTCCAAGCGAGATATCCGCGAGGTAAACCGGGATGCCCATGGCTTTGCCCAGTTGTCGTGCTAGGTCCTCGTCGTCGGCGTAGGCCTGGTGAACATACCTGAGTAGGCCTGATTCGTCCACGCCGCAACCTGGTGGGTCGTCAACGATGTTCGTGGCTTCCCAGACGATGCTGATGGGTCCCCGTTCGAGCGGCGGCCAGCCGATGCGTTGGCAGTGCATGACATCGTAGGCCACTGTTAGCAGCGGGTAGTCGTTGTGCCACGGTGTGTGCCCGGGAAGCGAAATTGCCCCTTTCGGCAAGCGGAAGAAAAAGCTCCCCCAATCACAATCCGACAAATTGAATTCGTACGCGGGACCTGGGGTGATCGGCTGGCGAGGTGGCTCCGCATCGCTGGGCGCCGGGTTGGCCGGCGGCGGTGCCGCTGGTGCGCCTGGTGTCGGGTCCTGCGTGCAGCCTGCAAGCACGATTGGCAAGACAATGAAGCCCGCTACAACATAGCGGGCCACCTGCCGGCTCAGCTGCAATTGCCCCCCGGCTTAACCTTGAGCCCGGCCGACTGCTGGTCCTGGCTGATGCCGTACTTCGGAGCAAACGCGAGCCCTGGACTGTCAGTGCTTAAACTCCACGCAAGCGGCACATGGATTCCTTCCTTTTCCTTCCCGCTGGCATTGCTCCAATTCTCCGGGCAGGGGATATTCTCGAGTGGACAATCTGGAAATTCGAATATCCAAAACTGGCTACACGGAGAGGTCCGAGCCGTCCAGGGCCCGGGAATTTGCGGCACCTCTTCCCGCACTTCTTCAAACCGGTTCTCCAACTCATGCCCTAGACCGTGATCCCCAGCGACGGCGGGCACGATCATGATCATACAGAGCGCCAGTCCAACACCAACCTGTGTTCTCATCACCCCAACCAACGGGAGCATGCATTTAATCACCGTCGAACACACGTTGGTGAATAGGTTGGTTACACTGGGATAAGTAGAACAATGAAACGGCGAGAGTTGCTCGCCCGCTTGATCGGCAGCAGGCCTCGGGGCGACCTGTTGGCACCAGCCGAACGGACGATTCGCCGGACGGCTGTCCTGCAACTCGCGGGAATCCTCCTGCTTCGAAGGTGCCCTGCTCCACGGCATCCACGAGCGCTACCCGGAAGCCAGCAGCCCGCGGCTTGCCTCGCGGTGGCGCTGGGTGCTGAAGAGGGGACGGCTCTCGTGTTGGAGGGCTTCGACCGCGCGTCGTTCGGGCACTGCTCCTACGCGCGCAGGCTGGTGCCGGCCACGGAGTCGCCGTCAACGGCGAAGCCATGGTTTTCTGGTGATTGGGATGACCTGCATCTTCTCGTCGGCGCCCGGCGGCCTGCCAGCGCCCGGCGGCCGCTGCGCGGCCCCGCCTCACTGGTCGCGGATTGGCACGTCCTGTTGCCCCTCTCCCACGGAGTCGGCGGCGCTTTCGTGTTGGAATGGCGGCGGAAGGAGCGCCTTGCATGCGCGCCGTTTGCATCACTGCGCATGCACCACCGCCAACGGTAAGCAGTGGCGCCGGTTCTGCGTCCTGGGAGTGCTTTCCATGTTGCATCGTGTCCTGTTGTTTGCTGCCTTGTTCGTGCTGGCCGGTATCGTTGCGCCAGCCGGGATCGTCCCCGTGGAGAACGCCTCTGCCACATCATGCTACCTGGACCCGGACAACCCGGTCCCGGGAATCCTGTGCGCGGCCGGGGGGCCCGTGTCGTGTGTTGCAGCGGCGGTGAAGGCTGTGGTTGATAAGGCCCCAATCAATTGCCGACCCTGAGCGTCCCTCGCGGGAGGCACGGGGCGCTGCCTTGTGGTTGTCGCGGCCATAGGGTTCTATCTAGGGCGCGCAATGGAGCTCGCATGAAGTGCTTCACGGGCTTGGTCCTCCTTTTGCTGTTGGCTGCGTCGACTCCCGTGCTCGGGGAGGAGTCGGGTCTGCCGGGCGTTGGCATACCCGATGGCCCCTCGGTCGATTGCCAGGAGCCTGCCGAGCGCTGTTCGGTGTCGGTGTTCCGTACGTGCTTTGATGTTGTCTGGTTCGAGCGGTACGTGGCCGGCTACCATGTCTGGGGCACCGGCTGCACCGTCATTATTGAGAATCAGCGCGAACCGTGACGCGGGCGTCCACCCGGTTCCGGGCCGTGCGGGTGCATGTTTCGTGGTTGGAATGACCCGGCTGCCCGGCCGACAATCCTAACTGGCTGGCCCCGGCTGCGCCCCGCGGTGTCAATCATGCGTGCCCGGTTCGTCTTGTACATCGCCATCTTTGCCCTGGCCTCCGTCGCGGTCACTCCCGCAGAGATTTCGCCCGTTGATCCCGTCCAGGCGTTGTGCTATCTGGACCCCGAGAGGCCAGTCGGGGGGGTCATGTGCATCGTGGGCAATCCGGTGGACTGCGCCGTTCGGACGTACAAGGCGCTGGGCAGTGGCCAACCAGCGTCGTGCCCGACCCCGTAGCGGTCCCCAAACCCTTGAAATCCATCGGGCCTGCGGGGCGCCGTGAGCCTGAAGGTTGCTGTCCTCGCATCTGGCCGCGGCTCCAATCTGGGGGCCCTGCTGGCTGCCATCGAGGCCGGGCATGTGGATGCCCGTGTGGGGCTGGTGTTAACGGACAGGTCGGGTGCTGCGTGTCTTGATATTGCCCGCTCTGGCGGTGTTCCTGCGCTCGTCGAGTTGCCGCGGGAGACGGGCGAAGACGCGGCTTCCTACGACGACCGCTTGATTGAGGTGCTACAGGCGGAGTCGCCGGACCTGATTGTCCTGGCGGGGTTCATGCGGATCCTGGGTTCGGCGTTCTGTGCGGCGTTTGCGGGTCGGATTATCAATATCCACCCGGCGCTGCTTCCCAGCTTCAAGGGACCCCACGGCGTGCGCGATACCCTGGCAGCTGGGGCTCGTGTGGCCGGCTGCACCACCCATTTCGTGACGGCGCAGCTTGACGGCGGCCCCATCATCCTGCAGGCTGCGATTCCCGTGTTTCTTGGCGAAGGCCTGCCGTCGCTGGCGGCGCGGGTCCTGGCGCTGGAGCACCAGATTCTGCCGCGTACCGTTCAACTCATTGCGGAGGGGCGGGTTCATGACCAAAGCGACGGCACGGTCGCCGTGGATTCTGGGCCCTCGTGGTTCGACGCCGGAGTGGTGGCCCTCCCCGGCGCCCTTTACCCGGACGGTTTCTGATGGAAGAATCCGCGTGGACGTACGAGGAGGCGCTGGCCTGGTTGTACGGCCGCCAGGCGCTGGGCATCAAGCTGGGCCTGGATAAGGTGCGTCGCCTGTTGGCCGCCCTCGACAACCCCCAGGACGGATTCCGGTCGATTCACGTGGCGGGAACCAATGGCAAGGGGAGTGTGGCGAGATTCCTTGCCGCTTCGTTGCGGGGGGCCGGCTACAAGGTGGGGTTGACCACCAGCCCTCATCTGGTGCGATTCACCGAACGCGTCGAGATTGACGGTCGGCAGGTTGCCCCCGCGGCGGTCGCTGAAGCGTTGGCGGCCATCCGGCCGCATGTCGCGGTCCTGGACGAGGCGGGTGAGCCGCCCACGTTCTTCGAGGTGGTGACGGCCCTGGCGTTTCTTGTCTTCCGGGAGGAGGGGGTCCAGTGGGCGGTCGTGGAGACCGGCATGGGTGGGCGACTGGATGCCACCAATGTGCTCGAACCGGCGTTGTGTGTCATTACCAATGTCTCGCTGGATCATGCGGCTTTCCTGGGCGACCATGTGGGTATGATTGCGGCCGAGAAGGCAGGCATCATGAAACCCGGGATTCCCTGCGTCACGGCCGCAACGGGCGATGCGCTGGCGGTCCTGAAGGTGGTCAGCCAGGCGTTGCATGTCCCCATGAGCATCCTCGGAGAGGATTACCACATCGTCGCGGATGTCAACGGCATGCGCCTGGCGACGCCCCGTGGCGAGGCGCATTATGACGTTGGCCCCGCAGGCGAGCATCAACTGGTCAACGCGGCCCTGGCCGTGGCCGCGGTGGATGCCCTGCGCCTGGCAGGCGTGGATGTGCCGGATCTTGCCGTGCATCAGGCGCTCAGCAACACGGTGATGCCGGGACGCATGGAGACGGTCCAGCTTTCCGGCGCAGCCCTGGCTGGCGCGGACGCTCCGGAAGGCTTGGTTGAGATGATCCTAGATGGCGCCCACAACGAGGCGGGCGCTGTCGCGCTGCGGCGTCACCTGGCCAAGCGCCAGATGTCAGGCTTCCATCTTATCGTCGGGTTTGCTGCGGACAAGCCGTGGGAATCCATGCTGGACCAGTGGGCGCCCCTGGCGGCTCACGTCTGGGGTGTTCCCTTGCGCAACTCGCGCAGCCTGCCGCCGGCCGCCATCGGGCGCCACCTGGAGGGGGAGTTCATGCCGTTTGATGCCGCGCCCGACGCCGCGACGGCGCTGCACCAGGCCGTGGCGGCGGGAGCCCGGCAAATCCTGGTGGCGGGAAGCCTGTTCCTGGTCGGCGAGGCGCGTGCAGCCATCACGGGGGAGCCCGTGGAGGAGATTCGTGGCAATCAATAGCGGTCCACCGAGCCGTGCCTCGGCTGGGGCCTCCAATCAAGGCTCCGACCAGACCCCCGATCCGGCACTGGACGCCGCCCTGCGCGGTGCTCGCCAGGTCGGCCGGGCGCGTCGGCATAGCCTGCCCCTGTCGTGGATCGAACCCCTGGACGCCTACAAGGCCCTGCGTGCCGCGGGCCATCAGGTACTCATGCTGGACGGGATGGGGGACCACCCGGATTCCAATCGGGCCATCCTGGCCACGACGCCGCTGCTGGAGGTGCGCGTGGAGGGGGGCTCGGTCGTTGAACGCTGGCGCAACGGGCAGGTTCGACGCCCCACGGCAACTCCCGCAGGGTACCTTGCCGACCTGGCCGCCGACTGGTGCCGGGGCGACATGGAGCCCGGATTCACGGCGGGATTCGTTGGCTACCTGGGCTACGAATTTGCCCACCACCTGGACGATCGCATGCCCGGGCCCCGTGGTGGTGCCGACGCCGGCAGCAACGCTAGCGGCCACGACGACGGCGTCCCCGATGCGGTCCTGCGCCTCTGCCTGGACGCCATCGTCTTCGACCGGCGCACCCACACCGCCATCGTGCACGCCACGGACGTGAGGCCACCGGGCTCCGCGCCCGAAGGCGTCCTGAAGGGGCTTCGCAGGGCCGCCGACAGGGCGGGTGCCCTCCTTCGTGGAGCCCAGCAGGCGCCGCCGCCGGTGGCCGACCCACAGGCAGGCACCCATTGGGCCACCAGCATGGACCAGGGCAGCTTCGAGGCAGCCGTGCTACGCGTCAAGAAGCACATTGCGGAAGGAGACCTCTTCCAGGCCAACATCGCGACCCGCTTCACCACCGACTGCCGAGCCGACCCCGCAGCGCTGTTCGCCCGTTTGCAGGCGGCCAATCCCAGCCCCTACATGGCGCTCCTGGACTTCGGCGACCACGCCGTCATCAGTGGCAGTCCGGAACAGTTGTTCATCGTCCAGCCCAGCGAGGATGGACCCGTCATCACCAGCCGGCCCATTGCTGGCACCCGGCCGCGGGGGGCCGAGCCCAACGTGGACGAAGCCCTGGAGCGGGAATTACTGGCCGATCCCAAGGAGCGCGCCGAACACACCATGCTGGTGGATCTGGTTCGCAACGATGTGGCCCGCGTCAGCGTCCCGGGGACCACCCGTGTTGCCGAGGCATTCAGCGTCGAACGCTACCGGCACGTGATGCACCTCGTGTCCTCGGTGACGGGCCGGGTCCGGCCCGAAACGGGCTTCGTTGACTGGCTCACGGCCCTGTTTCCCGGGGGCACCATCACCGGCGCACCCAAGCTGCGCGCCATGCAGCGCATCCACGAAGCCGAGCCCGTCCCCCGCGGCCCGTATACCGGCAGCGCCGGCTACCTGAGCCTGTCCGGGTCCGCGGCCTGGAACATCCTGATTCGCACTCTGGTCCTGTCTGGCGGCAAGGCTCATGTGCTGGCCGGCAGCGGCATCGTCGCCGACAGTGATCCCACTCGGGAATGGATCGAAGCAGGCAACAAGGCCCAGGCCCTTCTGGAAGCTGCCAGCGGCGACACCGGCGGAGGCAGCCGCGCCCGGCTCGGGGAAGTGACCCGCCACGGCGCCTGGTCCCCACCCACGCCGCCGCGGCAGGTGGCCGCCCGCGTGCTCGTCATCGACAACGAGGACAGCTTCGTCTACAACCTCGCAGACTACGCCGCCGCCCTCGGCGCCGATGTCCGGGTGCTACGCAACGACAGCGACTGGCGCGCCGCCGTCGACGACTTCGACCCCACGCACCTCATCGTCAGTCCCGGTCCCGGCCGCCCCGAGGACGCCGGATGCAGCATCGAGGCCATCCGCAGCCTCTCAGGCCGCCTGCCCATCCTGGGCGTCTGTCTCGGCCACCAGGCCATCGCCGCCGCCTTCGGCGCCCGCGTGATTCAGCACCAACCCGTCCACGGCAAGACGGACACGATCCTACACGACGGCCGCGGCCCGCTCGCCGCCGCCCCATCACCGTGGACAGCCACACGGTACCACTCCCTCATTGTGGCAGCCGATGGCTTTCCCGGTGAACTGGAAGTGGCAGCGTGCCTGGGCGACGGCACCATCATGGCCATTCGCCACCGCAACCACCCGACCCTCGGTCTGCAAGTGCACCCGGAATCCCTATCAACGGCCCGTGGACTGGAGATCGTCCTGGCCTTCTTGGAGACCACATCATGAGCACAAAGCCGCCTGCCACTACCGTTTCCACATCCCTGGTTGAAGACAACTCCGGGGGCCCGCCCGCCGAAGGCCTGGCGTTCGTGGGCGGAGACGTTGTCGACCTGCGCGACGCCCGCGTTCCGCTCAACGACCGCGGCTACCTGCTGGGTGACGGCGTCTTCGAAACCCTGCGGACCTCCAACGGCCGCATCTTCCGCCTGGAGGACCACATGACCCAGCTGGGCCATGCAGCCGAGGCCATCGGCCTGGTGGAAGGTGTGCTCGATGAAGCCCGGGGGGCCATCCAGGCCCTGGTGGCCGCCGGCAGGTCCGCCTTCGGCGACGAACTGTACATTCGACTCAACGTCACCGGCGGGGTTCTGGACGATCTGACCGGCGACGGCCAAGGCTACGCGATTACGGGCCTGAGCAAGAAATTCAAGCCCTACCCCATGCGCTACCACAGCCTAGGCGTACACCTGGTCGTGGCCAAGCAGCGCAAATTCACCGGCGACCCGCTGGCCGTCTGCAAGACCCTCAGTTTCCTGCCCCACATCGCCGCCCGCCGTGAAGCGCTGCGACTCATGGCCCACGACGCCATCCTGCTCAACGAACATGGCCGGGTCGCCGAGGCGACCACCAGCAACCTGTTCGCACGCCAGGACGACACGGTGTACGCCCCCGGCCCCGAGGAAGGTGCCCGTGCAGGCGTCACTCGTGCGGCGGTCCTCGAACTCCTGGCCGAGGGCGACTTCGAGATCGTCGACGAACTGGAACCCGTCGCTCTGGCCAAGGCGGACGAGGTGTGGCTGACCAACACCGTGGGCGGGGTCCTGCCGGTTACCCGCTACCAGGATGCGCCCATCGGCTCCGGCGTGAAGGGCGACCTGACGACCCAGTTGTCCCACAGCCTGGAAGCCATGATTCGAGGCGGCCGCGACCGGGTCAACGGTGATTGAATGTTGGACCTCATCCTGATTCTGGTACTGGTGCTCGGCTCCGCCGCAGCAGCCCTGGCCGCGCTGGCCGGCATCCTGCTGGCGCCCCAGGCCATCGGTGCAGCGGGCCGGGCCCTGCTGGGTTGATGCTCCCCCTCGCCCGCCGCCGCACCCTTGCGCTGGATCGCCCCCTGGTCATGGGTATTCTCAACGTGACGCCCGATTCGTTCAGCGATGGCGGGCAACTGTCCTCCCCCGCCGTCGTGGTGGCCCGCGCCATCGACATGCTGGAAGCCGGAGCAGACATACTCGACGTGGGCGGAGAATCGACCCGCCCCGGCGCTGCCCCCGTCTCGCCAGCCGAGGAAGAGGCCCGTGTTGTGCCCGCGGTGGGCGCCGTGCGCGCGGCGCTTCCGGACGCCGTCATCAGTGTCGACACGACCAAGGCCACCGTGGCGAGGGCCGCCCTGGCCGCCGGTGCCGACCTCATCAACGATGTCACCGGCCTCGGTGACCCAGACATGGCCCGCGTGGTGCGGGACGCTGGCTGCGCCATCGTCCTCATGCGCAACGACGACGCCGAGGGCGACATGGTGGAGCATGCCCGGGCACGGCTCCAGGCGCTGGTGGAACGAGCCCTGACCGCAGGAATACCCCGCCAGGCGATCATCCTTGACCCAGGCCTGGGTTTTGGTGCCCGGCCCGGCGCCGACCCGGAGGACAATCTGGCGCTCGTGCGGGGCCTGCCTCGGCTGGCGGAACTCGGCTTTCCCATCCTGGTGGGGGGCAGCCGCAAACGGTTCATCGGCGCTCTGACCGGCGAGGAGGAGGCTGCCCGGCGCGTGGGCGGATCCGTGGCCGTCGCGGTGGCTGCCGTGCTGGGCGGAGCCCACATCGTTCGTGTCCACGACGTGCGCGACACCGTCCAGGGCGTCCGTGTCGCTGCTGCCCTGGCCAAGCGGTCGTAGGCCGAGGCCTCTGCCGAAGGGTCCTGCGATCAGTGGGTGTGCCCGTCGTCCTCGTGGCCGTGGTCGTCGTGCGCGGGCTCCTGTGCCGCGCCCTGGGCCCCGGGCATCGGCGCCGTCATCGGGTTGAGCTGCGGGCTCTTGCGAGCGCCGAAATTGTCGCCTTCGGGAGCGGTGGCGGGCGCACGGCTGACCGACACCAGCTTGGCATGAATCCAAACGTTCTGGTTGAAGAGCGCCTCCACCGTGTGTTGGCTGAAGTCGTACAGGATATGGGTTGAGTTGGCCCCTGCGGTCCGGTACATGCCGGGTGCCAGATCCAAAGGCGTGCCCTGGCCCTGGCGGGGCGGGCTGACCATGAACATGGCGCCCACCTGGGGTTCCAGGATTTGCGTGATGCTGTCGCCCTCCACGTACGTCACCAGAACGGCACCGACGACCCCAACGGGGTCGCGCTGGCCGTTCTCAGGGGTCAGGCGGTAGGTGACGATGCCTGCTTCAACAACGCGGGTCTCGTCGCGTTGGCTGGTCTCGTTGGTGACCGGGTCCCTGAAGGGAACCTGAACCACTTCGGTCACGGGCTGCTTGATGGCCTCGACACGGGCGGGAAAGAGCGCCGTGGCATCGAAGACCTGCCCGACCGTGGGCTCGCCAAACGCCTGCACGAAGTCGCGGAAGCTGGCCTCGTTGATGGCCGGGAAGGGGCCGAAAACCCGGTCGCGGGCGACCGTGTCATGGAACGTGGCGCGTGCGGTCACGTTGATCTGCTCAGCGATGCCTGCCTTCAGAACGCGCCGCTCGAAGTCGGCGCCGAAGCCGGAGTCCCCGCTGCCGGGGTGGAACCGGACGGGGACATCGGCCACGGGACGGCCCGTTGC
>JBFIJP010000111.1:0-11004 GCA_041600695.1 Thermoplasmatota archaeon
CCCCCATCACCGTTTTATACGCAACCCGGTCCTGCCCGGCCATTCAGCGGCCCCGTTAACGGGGAGGTGCACCATGGGTAACATTCGTCCGACTTACATCAAGCGCATCGCGATCGAACTCGTACGCAAGTACAACGACGAGTTCACTGGCGACTTCGAGCACAACAAGGAGAAGGTGAACGAACTGACGGACGTCCAGTCCACGATGTTCCGCAACCGGATCGCGGGATACGTGACCACGTACCGCAAGAACTGGGAGGCCGCCACGGTCGAAGCCGAAGACTCGGCTCCTGCGGTGGAACCTGAGCCCCTGGCCGCCGAAGCGGCCTGATCGGTTCGCCGTTCTTGTTCCGGGTCCGCTGTGCGGGCCTGTCCGACCGGCCCGGGTGTGCCGCTGACAACGCCCATTTCTTCCCTGTTCTCCACCTGGCCGCCGCTTGTGCGCGTCGGGTTCTGGTTTCGGGTGGTCCTTTCCCCAAACGAACTACTCTTGCTTGGGTAGCAACTCACCCTTGATATGTCGGGCTTCCTTGAACCGGCCGTGAACCCCCGCATCGAGGCCGCCCGCGCGGCCCTTCAGCGTGGCGAAATGATCCTCGTCTACGACGCCGACGGCCGCGAGGAGGAGACCGACATGGTCATCGCCTCCCAGCACGCCACGCCGGAGCTCATCCGGACCATGCGGCGCGACGCCGGCGGGCTCCTGTGCACTGCCATCGGCCCCGATGTGCACAAGCAGCTCGGCCTGCCCTTCATGGCCGACCTGCTGGCGGAGGCCGCAGCCAACCACCCCGTCCTGCGTGGCACGACGCCTCACGACATCCGTTACGACCCAACGAAGAGTAGCTTCGGGTTGACCATCAACCACCGGGACACGTACACGGGCATCACCGACGAAGACCGTGCCCTCACGATTCGTCGGCTGGCAGAATTCATCACCACCCACGCCGGCCGGCCAACCGCAGGAACCCGACGCGCCTTTGGAGCCGAATTCCGCGCACCCGGCCACGTCATCCTGCTCAACGGCTCCCCCGGGGGACTGGCAGCCCGCCAGGGCCACACCGAACTGTCCCTGGAACTGGCCCGCCAGGCCGGCCTGGCTGCCTGCACCAGCGTCTGCGAGATGCTGGATCCTGAAAGTGGCAAGGCATTGCCCCGCGAGGACGCCGAGGCGTACGCCGCCAGCCATGGGCTTGTCTTCCTCACCGGCCAGGAGATTCTCGAAGCCTGGAAACCCCGGGCTACCGTCGAGGCCCAGGCCTCCGCGCCAGCCTAGGGCCGCATGCGTCAAGAGCCAAGCCGTGGTGCCGCGCCCATGAGCCCCCCGACCGACCCCCCGGGACCGCCCCGGCCGCACGTGCGCGTGATGACAACCGGCGTGTTCGACCTGCTGCACCCCGGGCACCTGCACATGCTTGAGGAGGCGCGCAAGCTGGGTGATGAACTGGTCGTCGTTCTGGCCCGCGACGACTCCGCGGCGCGTGAGAAGCACCGCCCCATCACCCCTGAAGAGCACCGCCGCCGCATGGTGGAAGCCCTCAAGCCCGTCGACATGGCCGTCCTGGGCCACCGTGGGGACTACTACAAGATCGTCGAGGAGCTTCAGCCCGACATCATCGCCCTCGGCTTCGACCAGGCGTACGATGAAGCCGCCGTCGAGGCGAAATGCCGCGAACGTGGCCTGGACTGCCAGGTGGTCCGGCTGCCCCACTTCGTCGGTGACCTCGATGGCACCCGCAAGATTATCGAGCGGGTCGCCCGCCGGGCGGCCGAACGGAGCCTGTACCCGTCCGCGGACCGCCTCACCGAGTCCTCGGAACTACCCGAACAGGACGACACGACCCCCACGGGGGCCTCCTGATGGGCCACGGACTCGGAGTCGACCGCGGAGGGGGTGCCCGAGGCGGCGGCCGAGCTGGCCCACCCCGATACGGGGTCGTGGACACGACGTTCGCCGTCATCAACATGGGCGACATCGCCGAGCGAACCCTCAAGGACCACGGCGTGGGCGGCAGCCAAATCGTGCGCCGCACCGTCCCAGGCTTCAAGGACCTCCCCGTCGCCTGCAAACAGATGATCGAGCAGGATGGCTGCGATATCGTGGTCGCCTGCGGCATGCCCGGCCCAGAGCCCATTGACAAGCAGTGCGCCCACGAGGCCAGCCTGGGCCTCCAGCAGGCTATGCTGATGACCAGCACCCACATCCTCGAAGTCTTCGTCCACATGGACGAGGCGGACGATCCCGCCACCCTCCTCGCCGTCACCGACAACCGCACAGCGGAACACGCCATCAACGCCTACTGGCTCCTGGAACGGCCCCAGGAATTGCGCCGCCGCGCGGGCACAGGTCAGCGCCAGGGCTTTGCCGACGTGGGCCCCCTGCAGGTCTCCCCCGCCAGCCAGGGTGCCTCATCGGGCGGGCCGGTCGGGGGCCACTGATGGGTTACCCTCAAGTCAGCCCCCATCATGGGAAACAAGCCGGGGGATGCGCGTGAACGAAGATGCTCTTGAGGAGATGATTCGCCGCCAGCGAGCGGCGGATGCCAAGGACGGCCCGCCCCCGGAGTCCAAGCGGACCACGCGCACAGACGAGTACGAAGTGTACGAGCGCGCCGACGACCCACCTGGCAGCCGACCAGGCGCCGAGGCGTCCGCCAACCCACCGGCCAAGCCCGCGCGCCAGGAAACCTATGAGGAGATGCCTGCCCGCGCTCCCGCGGGCGGGGCTCCCCGTGTTTTCCAGCGCCAGGCCCCCGACGACCCCCGTGGCCGGGTGCATCCCCCGCTCAGCGGCTCCAGTGCCCCGGGGGCAACCCCGCTCCCGCGACACGCAGCACCCGAGCGGCCATCGGCCGAGCGCCAGACAGCCTCGCCCGGCAGCCCCCCACAAACCTCCTACCTCGCGCCGGGCACCCCCCGGCCATCACCCTCTCCATCCCCGGTCGCATCGCCGTCGGCGTCCCCGGCCCCATCCCCGTCCCCGGAGTCCACCATGTCCCCCCGCATCGCCATTTTGCAGAGCGAGTTCAACTACGACGTCACCAGCATGATGGCCGACCTGGCCAAGCAGCACGCCGAACTCCTTGGCGCCCGCATCACGCAGCACATCATGGTTCCCGGCGTGTACGACATGCCCCTGGCCGCCAAGATGCTGGCCAAGCGCAGTGATGTGGACTGCATCGTGGCCCTCGGCTGCGTCATCCAGGGCGACACGGGCCACGACGACATCGTCATCCAGCACGCCGCCCGCAAGCTCGCCGACACGGCGTACGAGTACGAGAAGCCGGTTGGCTTCGGCGTCACGGGTCCCGGCATGACCCGGCTGCAGGCAGAAGCGCGCATCACCGTCGGCAAGAACGCGCTGGAGTCAGCCGTCAAGCAGTGGCGTACCCTTCAGTCACTGCGGGCCTAGTCGTACAACACAGCCAGCAACTTCATTGATCAAGGCCGCTATGGCAACCCATGCGGTTTGCCACTGGAATCGGATTGGCCTTCCTGCTTGTTCCCGGCTTCGCTCTGGCGGGATCGCAGGGTGACCCAGAGATCACGGATGACTCGGATGATGTTCCTGCGGCTGCGGTGAACATCCTCAACGTGTGGTTGCAAACGCTGGCCCCGGACTCCTTTGAGGTGTCCATGGAGATCCAGGAACTGCCCCCCGCGCCGGGTATCGCGCCCTGTGTGCCAACGGACCTTGGATGCCTGGGCGCCGGCGTGGAGCTCTTCTATCGCGTCGATTTCCGCGCCCACGGCCCTGACGGCGTCGAGACCCTGGAAACCAGCGATGATTTCCTGGGCAGCTACGTAGCGGCCACTTTTGCCGACGGAGCCGATGCCGCCGATTCCTTCTGGGCCTTCGGGCTGGGACACCATGCAGTTGGAGCCGCCGGGTCCGTGCTCATCGATGACTTTGCGATCGAGGGGCGAATCGAAGGCAGCGTCATCACATGGGTGGTGCCCAGGTGGGCTCCGGGAATCGAGGTGCCCAATGGCACCGGGGCGGGCGGTTACAGCCTGCGCGGCCTGGCCGCTGAGACAAGCATTACGCCGCGGGTGGTAGCGGGAATCCTGATCCCCGCCGACGAGGCCGGCCCTGGCGCCGATTTCTATTTCCCGCTGCCTCCCGCCGGGCCGACCTGGATACCGCTGGATGGGCCCCGCCTGGCGCAGGAGTTCACTGAATCAGTATCCGGCGAGCATGTCTACAACCTCTCCGTGGACGCATCGGAAGCAACCGTGGCTTACACGCTGGCCGCCGACTCTGGGGCAGCAAACATCAGCCTTCGCGACGCAGGCGGCAACCTTCTGTTCGAGGCGGATTCCGCGTCCGAGGCGTCCGGCGAGACGGCCATCAAGGGCGCGGCGCCCGGCGATTGGGTCCTGACCGTCGACTACGCGAACTTCACCGGCGCCATCGATGTGGAAATCATCCCGGCGTCGGAACCGGAACCAGACCCCCAGCCGGAACCGGAGCCCGAGACCCAGCCGGACCCCGCCCCCGAGGCTCCGGCTGCAGGCGAGACCACCAACAGTCCAGTTCACCAGGGTCCTTTGGATGACCCGGTCGACACGTCGGACCAGGAGGCGCCCGGCGTAGGCTTGCTCCTGGTCGTCCTGGCTTTGGCCGGCGCCGTCATTCGTCGACGCTAGTCAGCCGTTTCAGGGCGGCCGGGACGGCCGATTTCGGGGGACTCCCCAGGGCTTTCACGGCGGTCTCTGCGGCTTTGACCGGACAACGCAGGAGCAAGAATGGCTAAAACGGTAACCTCCTGATGCATGGGCATGAGCCAATGGACTCCCCTTGCGACCGTGTTGTTGCTGACAGCCGTCCTGGCCGGCTGTACCGGCAGCGGTGCCGATGAAGACCAACCCCTGCTGATCGACGACTCGGACGGCCAGGCACCGCCCCCTGACTCGACGCTGGAGCCCATCATCCGGCAAGGCAACGCCACCGGGAATAGCACGGTGCCGGAAGGCAATGCTACCATCGACCCCGAAACCAACGAAACAGTGGAGGCGTCCGCGCCCCCGCTTGTGGCGAACACCACGGGGCCCTACTCCGGCCAGGCGCTGATTCCCATCGCCTTGTCCGCCAACGCCACCGGCGGAACCGATCCCGTCAATGCCACCTGTGCGTGGAGCGGCGAAGGAGCCACCATCGCAAAAGCCGGGTCCTGCAACGCTGTGGCCGTTTTCACGGCCCCCGGCGACTACGAACTTCTGGTCGAATTGACCGACGGCGACCAAGTCGCAACCGCAAGCGTACCCGTCTCCATCTCGGCGCCCGCGCCCAGCGGCGATGTGACCGGTAACCTGAACAGTTACAATGGAGGCGTCATCGCCTTGTCGGGCGCCATCGGCGACGCCTCGGGTCGGCCCACGCCCCACCTGGCGGGTGAATCGATCTCGATCTCGTCGCGCTTTACCTCCGCGACGGTACTTGACGTGACCGCCACCTCGGCCGAATTCTACCTCCTGGACGAGTCGCTCACCCCCGTGCTTGGCCCCCTCACGGCCGCCAGCAGCGAGGACTGCCCCACCACCGGCTGCAACGGCTGGCGCTACGGTTACACGTGGGCGATCCCGCAGACTTTCCCCGGCGGCGTCTACTACCCGTCGTTCCTCGTCACCGACGGGATCTCCCACGACTGGGTGGCTGACACCGGAACGGGCGGCTTCTGGCCCATCGAAGTCATCGGCGCGTAAACCGGCGCGTAAACCGACGCACCCACAGTTGCTCGAAGAAATGGCTCTCGCGGGCCGCGACATCATGGTCGTACCCAGCCTCGGCCAGACGCGCCGCCAGCGGCTCAGGGTTGCTCAGGCTGGAGTGCACCACCAGGACCACCCCAGGCCGGGGGTCCAGGTCGGCAACCTGGTCTGCAAACCGCAGCACCACGGCGTTGCCGTCCGTCCCCCCGTCGAAAGCGAGGTTTAGCGGTCCCTGGACGACATCATCAGGGCCGGTGGGAAGGTAGGGTGGGTTGAAGGCCACCACATCGAACGGGCCCCGGTCCTGCACGCCGTCAAGGAGGTCGGCTTCCACGGCCGTAACTTCCAACCGGTTCTCACGAGCGTTGTGGCGAGCCAACGCCACGGCGTGGGGGTTCAGGTCGGTGCAGACCACGCTCGCGCCAGCGCGCGCGGCAGCCATGCTCACCAGCCCGGCGCCGCAGCCGACTTCAAGGAAACGCGTTCCGGCGCTCACGGACTCCGACACCACGCGTGCCAGCAGGAACGTGTCGTCGCTGGGCTCATACACGTCCGGGTGCTTGGCGACGTAAAGGCCATGCCACTCCACTAGCGGGCCTCCGCCAGCAGCGCTACCAGTCGGGCAAAGTCCGCGGCCGGCACCGCCTCGGGGCGCGCCGAAGCCAACTCCAGCGCATCGAGTGCCCCCAGCGCCGCATCCCGGCCGATGCCAAGGCCGGCGACCGTCGCGGGCACCGTATTTCGAAGCTGCTTGCGACGCTGGCCAAAGGCACCATCCACCACCGCCGTCCAGACCGCCTCATCGGCCACCTCAAACGGCGCCTCCTTGTGCGGATCCAGGATCAGGATGCTGGAATGGACCTTCGGGGGCGGGTCAAAACACCCCGGTGGAACGTCGCGCAGGTGCGAAACGGTCACCCAGCGGGCCGCATGCACCGTCAGGCGCCCGTAGGCCTTCGAACCCGGCTCCGCCCGCAGGCGGTCTGCGAACTCCCTCTGATACATGAGGACCGCCCGGCCCCAGCGCGTCGCTGGCTCCCGCAACAGCTCAAGCAGCTTCACGGTGATGGGGCCGCTGATCTGGTAGGGCAGGTTGCTCACGATGCGGTCGTACGGGCCCCATGCGGCCAGATCAGCCTTCACGGCATCGGCCAACCGAACGTCTAGGTTCGGCCAGCGACCCATCAGGGGCGCCGCCAGATCAGGATCGTATTCGACGGCCACCAACGTGCCGGACGGCCCCACGGCTTCCACCAGGGGTTCCGTCAGAACGCCGGGGCCTGGACCAATCTCCAAGACCCGTTGCCCGGGAAGAATCTCGGCCGCCTCAAGGATGCGGCGTGCAATGCGGGGTTCGCGCAGGAAATGCTGGCCCAGCTTCGCGCCGCGCGCCATCTAATAGCGCCGAGGGCCGCGCCGATCGTCCTCGGGCTTCTGCGGCGGGCGGGCGAAGATGTGGTATTTCTGCGTCGGGTCCGAGAGTTCCTCGATGACCCGCTTGACGACCACCTTGTCCGGGTGCGGCACGTGGGCGCGCTCCTCAATGTCCGCCAGGCTATCGAAGAGCTTCTTGCGGCGCTCCTCCAGGATGTGCTGGACGGACTTTTTGCCGACGCCGGGCAGAAGCTCCAGGGCGTGGTAGCGGACGCTGATGGCCGGCGCTTCATTGAAGAACTTCACGAAGCGCTGCTCATCGCCCTTGAGGATGTCCTCGATCACGTACGGCAGTTCGCCGTGCGCTGCGGGGGTGAGATCTTCGTACGTGATGCGGCCGCGAATCTTCTGGACCAGACCGCGCTCGGCGACATCCTTGCCAATGTATGCCTTGTCTCCGATGGTGAAACTCACGCCCGTCTTTGGTACCAACTCAAACAGCGTGAACTGCTGGTCGCCAATGCCGAAAAGCGTCGGCTCGCGGCGGCTCGGGGGCGCGTCCGGCCGCCCCTGGGGCAAATAATCCAAGATGTAGACGTAGTCCTCCATGGAAGACCTCAGGCAACGTAGTGCTGGTCGACGATCCCAATGATCGTCTGGATGTCTTCTTCCGACAGGTCGTGACGCGATTTCTGGAAGATTGACATGACATCCTCGGGGTGTTGGGGGACCAGGTCCGCGATGCGCACCGCGTACTTGCTCTCCAGGTTCGGGAACGCGTCCGTGATGGCGTCCACAATGGCCGCGGCCTGCTCGGGGTTTACCCGGGCAAAGCGCCGGGCGTGCTCAAGAGCGATCTTTTGTTCGTAGGCCAATTCCTCGCGCGCGTCCTGGGCTGCTTGCAGCATCTCCAGAACTTCGGCGAGAGTCACCAGCCGGCCGTCCTCGATGATGTCATCGAGGATGACGTCCGCGTCACTCATGACAACCTCAGAAGACCTGCTTCAGGTGCTCGGCGCGCACGACGAGGGTCTTGGGCTTGTTGCCGTGGACAAGGTCCACGACGAAGGACTCGCCCTGCTTGCCGGTCACGGTGCCCGTCTGGCCCTGGAAGCGCTTGTGGGGCATGCCCTTCTGCTGGGCTGCGTCCAGCACAATGGCCACTTTGGTTCCCTCGGGGAATTGCATGAGGATGCGGTTGGGGGAGGCGACGCCGCGGTCGCGCGGGTGCTTGGTCAGCACGCTGCGCGTCTTGCTGCGGAGGCCCTTGGAGCGGATCGGCATGGTGGTTCACCTGTGAAATCAGAGGCCAGCACGGAGTTCCAGGGTAGCGGCAGGCTGCGCGCTGGAGCGGCCGTGATGGACGGGTAGCCAAGCAGGACCGGCCGTCGTTCTTGAACCTTGCCCTGCTTGTATGGGCTGCCGGAGCGCGCGGGGAGCTACAACCGGACCCGTCTGGGGCTGCGGGATGCGCCAGCGGGCCGCTGTTGGCGCCCGGGACGATAGGCCGGCTTAAGGATGCAGCCGCCGAGGTCGGCTTGCAGGCGAGAGGCAGGTTCTCACCACTAAGATTGTCATTCGTGCTTTAACTAGTGGTACAACGCATGACGATCTGCGACACGGCCTGCGCCGTCCTTTTGCGGTGGCGGGGCCGGGTCGACGGCACGAAGTGGGGCACCTTGGACGCAGCCGACCTCCGGTTTGGGCCGGCCTGAAGGGCCCCGGAAACTGTGGAGGACGCGACATGATTCAGATGACGTATGTTGCCATGGCCACCGCCGCCCTGATGCTAGGGGCCGTGGGGGCCAACGAAATGATGCACGGTGACCTCGCCGAAGGGATGGGCCTGGGGCACCGCCACATGGCCGATTACGGTGGCCATCACTGCGCGGCGCCTGGCGACGAGCACCATTCGGCCCACATGGAACACATGCACAATGGCACGCATGGGGGCGACGACCACTGCCACGCGGGCCACATGGACGGCCACCAGCATGGCCACATGGGTTCGGCGCACCCGGGATCGCCTGCCTGATTGACACTGACACAGCGCCCGCCCGAGCCTGGCAGCAGCGCCTGGTTTGGATCGGGTGCTACATCCCGGGCCATTTCGAGGCGGGCATGAGAGGGACGCTCGTCGTCATCTAGCCCCACCTGCGGCCGGCCTCCCACGCGGCCTACCAGCCGGCCTGCTACAGGGTGAGACGGCGCAAGCGCAGGCTGTTGGAAATGACGCTGACGCTGCTGAAGCTCATGGCGGCGGCGGCGATGATGGGTGACAGGAGCAGGCCGAGCACGGGGTACAGGACGCCCGCCGCCACGGGCACGCCGAGGGCGTTGTAGCCTAGGGCAAAGAAGAGATTCTGCTTGATGTTGCGCATGGTGGCGCGGCTGAGGCGGCGGCTCCGGACGATTCCCCTCAGGTCCCCCTTAACCAGTGTCACGCCGGCCGACTGCATGGCCACGTCTGTTCCGGTGCCCATCGCGATACCCACATGCGCCTGGGCAAGGGCGGGAGCGTCGTTGACTCCGTCGCCGGCCATGGCCACAATCCGACCTTCTTCCTGGAAACGCTTGACCACGTTGGCCTTGTCCTGGGGCAGCACGTCCGCGACGACTTCGTCGATGTCGAGCTGCGCAGCGACGGCTTGGGCGGTGGTCTCGTTGTCTCCGGTGAGCATGATGACGCGCAGCCCTTCGGCATGCAATTGCCCGATGGCTTGCGCCGTCGTGGCCTTGATGGGGTCCGCCACGCCGAGGAACCCCACCAGTTGGCCGCCGGCTGCCAGGAACATCACCGTCTGCCCCTCCACCCGCAGGGCCTCCGCATCGGCGGACGCCGCAGCTTGCCCGGCGTTGACTCCCATCTTGTCCATCAGTCGGGCGTTGCCCAGGGCCACGGCCACGCCGTCAATTTTGCCCACAACGCCCTTGCCGGTCACCGCCCGGAAATCCGTGGGGCTGGCCAGCGTGATGCCTCGCTCCTCGGCCCCCTCCACGATGGCGGCGGCCAGGGGGTGTTCGCTGCCGCGCTCCAGGCTGGCCGCCAGGCGAACGATGTCCTCCTCGGTGCTGTCGGCGAGGGCTTTGACGGAGACGAGGCGGGGCCTGCCCTCGGTCAGGGTCCCGGTCTTGTCAACGACGAGCGTGTCCACCTTGCGCAGCACCTCAATGGCCTCGGCGTCGCGAAACAGGACGCCGACGCTGGCGCCCTTGCCGCTGGCCACCATGATGCTCATGGGCGTTGCCAAGCCCAGTGCACACGGGCACGCGATAATCAGGACGGCTACGGCATTGATGACCGCGAAAGCCATAGCGGGGGCCGGGCCCCAGATCGCCCACACCACGAAGGTAACGATGGCGACGGCCACCACGGCGGGAACAAAGTAGCCACTGACCGTGTCGGCCAGCCGCTGGATGGGTGCCCGGCTCCGCTGTGCCTCGGCGACCATGTGGACGATCTGGGCGAGCAGGCTGTCGGCGCCCACCCGGTCTGCCTCCACCACCAGGCTTCCGGTCCCGTTCACGGTGGCCCCGATGACCCTGTCCCCGGGTTCCTTCTCGATGGGAATGGATTCACCCGTCACCATGGACTCGTCGACGCTGCTGTGGCCCTCCACGACCACCCCATCGACAGGCACTTTCTCGCCGGGGCGCACCCGCAACTTGTCCGCGACGGCGACGCTGTCCAGGGGAACGTCCTCTTCTGAACCGTCCGGGTTGATGCGCCGCGCTGTCTTGGGAGCGAGGCCGAGCAAGGCCCTGATGGCGGCGCCCGTCTGGCTGCGGGCTCGCAACTCCATGACTTGCCCCAACAGGACCAGCGCTGTGATGACTGCGGCCGCCTCGAAGTACACCGGGACGCGGCCGCCCTCCCGGAAGGCGTCAGGGAAGATGTCCGGCGCCACGACGGCAACC
>JBFIJP010000112.1:0-10945 GCA_041600695.1 Thermoplasmatota archaeon
ACGACGGTGGTCAGGGTGGTCCCTGCGATGGCGCGCCCAGTGTGGCGCAGGGCGTCTGCCAGTGCCTCCTGGGATGGAGTGCCCCGGTCGCGGTTCTCCCAGTATCTGCTGGCAAGGTGCACAATGTCATCGACGCCGACGGCCACGGTGATGGCGAAGGCCAGCAGGAACATCTGACTCAATGCTGCCGTGTTGGCGGGGGCCCCAAGGCCGTGGGCCATGTCGTAGGCTGCATCCAGCACGGGGATGGACGCCAGGAGCCAGAGGCTGGTCACGCCCACGAGCACGGTGGCAAGTGCGGCGACCCGAAGGCCTTCGGTTCCGCGCCGGCGCCAGGCAATGGCAAGAACGGCGCCGACCACGATCGCGCTTCCGACGCTGGCCACGGCCACGTCCCAGATCGCCTGTTCGGCCACGGCAGCCCGGTTGACGGGGGCACCGGCAGCGGCCACCTGGTAACCGGGGCCCAACTTGGCTGCCAGAATCGAGGCCTGGGCCTGCAAGGCATCGCGGAGTTCTCGCAATTGGGCTTGGTCTTCCCAGGGCTCGATGCGCACGGCGACCACGGCGAGGTTGTAGTCTCGACTGATGGTGAAGGGTGCCAGGGTGCGCCAAAGTGGGTCGGCGAAGAGGGAGTCGAGGGCTGCACGGGCCTCGGCGGGAGAGGCGGGCAGCCGGTCGTTGTCCTCGGGCTGGACCGCCGCGGACAAGAGGATGTCCAGCGCCCCCTGGTCCGTGGATTCGTCGGCCACAATGAGGTCTGCAACACTTGAGGCTTCAAGGAAAAGAGGCAGTTCCTGGGCGGCTGCGGCGGCGTCATGCAGCCCGCGCAGGGCGGCCGGTTGGGCGATGTCGCCGGCGACCACCACGTACGCTCGCTCGAAGGCTCCGTATTCCTGCTCCAGGCGGTGCCGGAGTAGCACCTGTGGATCATCTTGCGGCAATTCGTTGTCGCTGCTGCCGGAGGCAATCTCGGTGGAGGTGGCAGCCAGCACGGCGGCGCCGACGGTGACCATGAGGATCGTGGCGAAGACGGGAACTGGCCGGCGCAGGCTGGCCAGCCCCAGTCGGGCCACGGCGTCACCCAGGCGATCCATGCGGGGGCGACGGGTGCGGGGAAGGACGGCGCGCAGCGCCGGAGCCACCGTCAGGCTGGCCAGCCAGGCGAAGAGGATTCCGAGGGCCGCGACGCCCGCGATCTCGGCGAAGAGGGGCTCTGGCACCGACACCATGACGGCGAGCCCGGCGGCCGTGGTGATCGCGGCCACGGCGATGGGGCCCGATGTGGTGGCCATGGCGGCCCGCAGGGCATCGGTGCGGGGAACGCCGCGGTCGCGCTCCTCCTCAAACCGGTGCAACAAATGAATGGCGTAGTCGACGCCAACGCCGGTGATCAGCGGTGCCAGGAAGAGCGTGAGGAAACTGATGCGCACGCCCAAGGCTCCCATCAGGCCGAACGTCCACGCGGTGGCAACCAGCATGGAGCCCACGGCGATGAGCACGTTTCCTGCGCGGCGCACAACCAGCAGCAAGGCGAGGGCGACGCCGGCTGCCGCCATGGCGCCCCATACCGCCAGTTCGTGGCGGTTGCGCTCGTCGGTCTGGTGGGAGGCGACCAGGAGTCCGCTGGCCTGCTGATCGTTGGTCACCGGGTGCTGGTCGGGGTACTGGACGCTCCACAGTGCGACGGCATCGGCCACCTCGCCTGCCGTCGCCCTAGCGAGGGTGTCGTCGCGGGTGGCGAGGAACGCCAAGAGAACGGCGCTTTGGCCGCCGGGGGCCAGAACGTCATCCACGTTCTCCTCGCGCACCTGGTCGCGCACCAATTGGTACGTCACCGGATCGGAGGGGACGCTGTAACTGTCCGGCTGGGGATGGCCCGCCGTGGCGAGCTTCTGGAACATGTAGTGGCCCTGCCGCATGGCCTCATAGACGCAGAGCGTATGGCTGAACGTCCCCGGCGGAAACTCCCCCTCCAGGAATTGCGTGAGGGCGGCTTGCTCGGCCACGAGGGCGTCGAACCCGTCATCGTCCCGCAGCGAGGCGGCCGGACCGTCCGGGTCGATGGGCATGTACACGGCCACCATGCGTACGCCATCCAGGTCGCTCAGCAGCGCCCGGTAGAGGTCGACGCTGGCGGAGCGCGGCACGGTGTCAATGAAGTCCACCTGGGGTTCTACCTGCAGCCCCGCGGTGGCGGCGCCAGCCGTCAGGAGGGCGGCGAGGCCAAGAACGGCCCACGGATGACGCCCGGTCCAGTCGAGCATGTTACAGGAGCGTCCAGCCGTCCGGGGCCGCTTCCACATAGAAGACGGTGAGCAACACCTCGAAGTCCACGTTCAGGGCCCCACCAACACCCAGGAAGCAACTGGCATCGCAGGTGGCGTAGTAGCCATGGCTCTGGGGGTACACTTCGATGCGAAGCGACGTTCCCGTGGATGGAACCGGCACGCCTTCATCGTACGTTTGGCCGGCGTCGATGCGCAGGGTGAAGGGTGCCGTGCCGTGGGCATCGGTGTATTTGTCGTAGGTAGTCAATTCGTTGTTGGCGCGTTGACCCAGGACACTGGCCCGCAGGCCATCGATGCCGCGGTGGGCGCTGGGGTCGAACACCACGTCGGCGATGACGGTCTTCCAGTTCTGGCTGGCGTCAAAGTCGAACGTTGTGTTGGTGACGAAGGGAACGGGCAGGGGGCCGTTGCCGTCCCCGGCCCGGTCGTTGGCGAAGGCGACCAGGGTGTCGCAGGATGGCGAGATGATCAGCGCCTCGGCGGCGCATTCCATGAATCCGCGGAACCGGAACGACTCCTGAAACGGTGCGGCGGCGGCCGGGCCCAGGGTGAAAGCCAGAGAGTGGGACGATTCCACCGGCGTCACGATGAGCGTCTGGCTGGTGTAGCCGTCGGCTGACGCTTCGACGCGGTAGCCGACGCGCGGGAGATCCGTGAAGGCGAACTTGCCATTGGCGTCGCTGGTGGTTGTGGCGTCGCCAGGCGACAGTCGGATCATGGCACCCTCGATGGGGGAAAACCGGATGTCCACGACCAGCCCGTGAATGGCCAGGGGCTCCTGGGGCTCGGAGTCGCTGGCGGCTGCGGCAGGGGTGGCCTGGTCGGCGCCGCTGTCGGTGCAGCCGGATAATGCGATCGCCGCGGCGAGCATCCAGGTGAGGCCTCGTACGGTCATGACCGTGCCACTGAGCGCTCTACTAAAGGTCTTGCACGACACGCAGTGGACCGGTCAACCGGCGAGGGGCCAAAGACGGCCTTGGACTGGACTTGTCAACCCAAGTCACTGGCAGGTCCACCTTTTTCAACCTCGGGCCCCTCCACCGCGTGTGGGCGGGCTGACTGAATACGTGTTCAAGATTCGCAGCGAAGACAACCTGCTGTGCCGGTTCACGGCCGAGGAGGCCGAGGTGCGAATCATCCTCAACCTCATGCGCGCAGGTGCCCGCGAGCCCGTGGAACGGGCCATCGTGACCATCCTCGCCGACCATAGGCTTCGCAACCGCTTCCTCACCGGCCAATTCGCCAAAAAATACGGTAGCTTCGAAATCCTCTCGGAGAGCGAATCCTACGCCAGCGTCGAAATCAGCACCACGGTCCTCAGCTACTACCAGCGCCACGACCCGATCCAGTTGACCCTCCGCATGCTGGGCCCCGAAACCGTGTTTCACCCGGTGGTCGTCGAGGGGGGCTACATTTACATCAGCGTGATGAGCCCCAACCCCAGCGGCCTGGCGGCATTCAACGAATTCACCCGCCACATGCGTCACGTGGTACCAGCCGACGACTTCAAGCTCCTCCATGTCGGCGAATACCAGCCCGACCTCCGCCTCAAGAAACCGGCCCGCAACCTGACACAGCGCCAGGAGGAAGTGCTCCGCATGGCGGTCGCCATGGGCTATTACAGCGACCCCCGCGCATGCACCCTGTCGCATCTGGCCGAGGCGTTTGGCATCAGCAAGGCAGCCGTCCACAAGCGCCTCCAGATGGCTGAAAACAGCCTCATAGCCAGGCAATTCGAATAGAGCACCGGACCCATCCGGTGCGTCACGGCTCGTCCCCGGGGCAAGCCTAAGGCGCGCCGAACCAACGGGGTCCAATGCCCCGACTGCCCCACGCCGCCGCATGGCTTGCAGCGGCCCTGCTTGCCATGCCCGCCCTGCTTGTCCTGGCAGCCATGTCCCCCGCGGCTGCCCAGCCCGGCAGCGTCGGCGACGGTGAGCGAGTCGAGATCACGGCCGTGGCCAATCCTCACGACTTGACCCGCGGGGAGGCCTTTGATCTGCATGCTACCCTGCGCAACCACCAGTCCAGCCCGGCAACCGTGGCCCTGTTCGTGACCCTCCACGAGCGTGGCGGTGGCGACCCGTGCAGCGCCGGCAGCAGCCATTGGGAGGTCACCCACCAGCCAGGCGAGGCCGTGTACATCCACCGGACCGTCAAGGTCGCCGGCGGCGCCACGGTGCGAGTGCCAGGGCCGGGGCAGTCCTGGACGGGCGTGGTGGATGAGGTGAACAACGCACCCGACGGCGACTACCACTTGTGCTACTGGGTCGAGGCGTCAGGAAAGACCAGGCAGACCAGCGACGGCGTTGAGGCGCGCGGCCCCTGGATGCTCGACCGCCAAGCGACGCCCGTGCAGGTCAGCGGTCAAGCCGGCGGCGTCGCCATCGGGGACATCAAACTGGGCACCGGCCTCGTGGCGGGCCTGGCTGCGCCGCTGGCTGCCACCGTCCACAATCCCGCCGCTGCGTCAGCCGAGGTGGTTCTGCGCGTCCACCTGCACGGTGCCGGGCCCAACGCGTGCCAGACGGAGCCATTCCAACGGGACCTTGCACGGGCGGTCGAGTTGCGCGTGCCGGGTGGCGGCAGCGCCCCCGCGGGGGCCGGCGACCCCTGGCTGCTCACCCTGGGCTCCATCCCGGAGGGTGAGTACGTGGTCTGCATCCAGGCTACACCCGCAGACACCGGCGTCGGACCTGGCGACGTGCGCGGCGTCAACCGCCACGTACGCGCCAGCAATCATCCCCCGGTGGCCCTGGTTCACATCCAGCCCTCGTCCTGGCAACCCGGCACACAACTCCGCTTCCACGCTGCCGCCGCGGACGCCGACCACGACCCGGTATGGATCGCCTGGGACCTTGCCGGCCTGGCGGCGACGACAGGCAGCGATGCATCCGTCACGTTCGAGCACCTGGACACCTACCTCGTCAACCTCACCCTGGACGACGGCTACCAGCAGGTGCACCTCACCTGCCTGGTTCCCGTACCCGGCAACGCGGCCACGGTGCACGGATGTCCTACAGAGGTGCCAGAGGCGGGCGGATTCCACATACGCGACGTGCCCATCCCCCTGATGCCGTGCCTGGCGGCCCTGGTCCAAGCGCTGCTTTTTGCCCGGCGGAGGCCGCCGGTGGACGATCGCTGAAGTCGTCCTCAGGGGGAATAGAAAGCCCGCAGCACCAGGTTCCCGGCAGCGCCGTAGTCCCCCTCCACGGCCACCGAATAGGCGCCTGATTGCAGGTTCCACGGCGACCACACGCGGTGGACATGGTCATTGCTCAGGCCAAGCGAATGGCCGCCAGCGTCGACGCGGGCGATCCTCTCCTCCCGCAGCACCTCCCCGCGGGCGCTGCTGACAGTCACCGTCGTGGCGCCGTTGATGGACTGCTCCGGCCACACCAGTTGCAACAAGAGAGGCGGCGCGGCCGAATCGAAGTCGGCGGCAGGCATTTCCACCACGGCGGGGGCCGCCATGGCAATCCCGCGGGCCTCGGCTGGCAGGGGCCAATCGGACAGCACCGTAAGGAATCCGCCGCTCATTTCGTCGGCGTAGAACGTATAGGTGCCAGCCTCGCGCACCGGCACCCGCAGCCGGTCGGCGGTGTCGTTCCACCAAGCATTGTGGTGCATCACAACTCCAGAGGGGGCAGTCACCAGGATGGACGCCCGAACGGGATCGCCGGCGGTGGTGGGCGCCGAGGCGAACAGGAGTTGCGTGGTGTTGGTGGGCACGGGAATCTGGTAAGCCAGGTGGGGCGTCAGGACGTTGCGGGCAAACACCAGCTCCACCTGGATGGCATAATCCAGGCTGGGGCCGCCCAGGAACTCAGAACATTCGACGCCCACCAGCATGGGCTCGCCAGATCCTGCCGTTACGTCCCGGCGCTTCTCGAACGTGTACGAGGCACTGTTCCAGGCACCGTCGTCCAGCGTACTGGCGCCATCCTCAACACCGGGCAGCTGGACCCAGAGGTCCAGGTCCGCCTGGCTGCCCACGTCGGGATTGAAGACCAGCTTGGACCGTACCTCAACCGGCATGCCATCTGGAACGGATGAGCCGAAGTCGAACTGGCCAAGGGGGGCCATGGCAAGGCGGGTGCCCCCTGCATCCTGTGGCGCTTCCCAGCCGCACTGGTCGGGGGTGACGCTCCCGGCGAAGTCGAGCACCACAGGCTCCAGGACGGGGAGCGTGGCCTGGGCATCAATGACGTAGCGGGCACGCTCGGCCAGGCTCAGTTCGGCGGCCAGCTTGGCACCGCCCTGGCTGACGTCGCGCAAGTGGAAGTCCGGCACCTCCTCGGGGTCTCCCTCACCCGTGATGGCGCCCATTGTCTTGCTGTCGGGCCCGGTATCGGTGCTCTGGGACGCGCACCCGGAAAGCAGAACAAAGAGCGCCACCAGTGCATGGGCGGCCCGGGTCATGCCGTCCACCTCCGGCGGGCCAGGGCCACCAGGATGGCCGCCAGCAGCAAGCCGGCGGGCACCGGCGTGTCCTTGGCCTCGGGCTCCCCGGAGGCCAGGCCCATCGCCTCCTGCATCTGGGCCTCCGCTTCTGCCTTGGTGAGGTTTCCGACGCCCTCGCGGAGCTTGCCCGTGGCCGGATCGTGGCAGCCGTGGCACTCCTCCAATTCCTTGATGTCCTCCAGGCTAAACGTGAACATCCCCCCCAGGGACGAGGTCACTTCGCCCTGCCCAAGTCCTTCCTCAAGGGTAACGAACGCTTCTCGCTGCGTGGCATGACCCTGTAGGTTGCCGGCGTGCACGCGAATCGTGTACTCGCCGGGCTGGATGGTGTCTTGTTGCAGGTAGTTCCAAAGCCACGTTGCCTGACCCCGGGCCAGGGCCGCCTCGGGCGTCACGCCCAGGAGATCCTGCTGCTCGCGGGCGGCCTTCTGCATCCACGTCACCGTCGGGCTGTCACTGGTCGCGATGACTTTGCCATCGGGACCCACGATTTCCAGGTGAGCGGATTCCAGGGGCACGTCGTAACTGCCAAACGGGGAGTTGAACAGGGCGATAATGACCAGTTGGCCGGGGCCGGCGAATTGCGGCATGACCATCTCGATGTCGATGGGGTTCGTGATGGGGAGTCCGAGGCGGGGCGGGAAGAACTCGCCAGAGTTGGCCGCGTAGTTCTGCCCCCAGAGCACCTTGGCGCCGCCCATGTCGCTGTACCAGTCGACCCACCACCACAGCGAGTTGTCGGCGGGCAGGTGGTCCACCCGGGGATTCCCCAGGTCCGGACTGAAGGAGTACACCACCTGCATGCCGGTGGACCGGGGCAGCGACATCATGTCGAACGGGGTGGACGCGCCGCTGGCCACCTCGGTGACGAGGCTGGTGGTTTCGTTTTCCACGACCCGGTTGGGCATCGCTCGAAGGTCACCGTCCGCGGACAGGGAGCCGTCGGCGGCGAGCACCTTGGAAAACACCACCCACTTGGGGAACACGCCATAGTCGGCGTTCCAGGATGGGTAGGGCCAGGGCAGATCCTGGTACAGGGTTTCGTTGCGCAGTTCTTCGTCAACAGGGCAAAGCACCAGGCCGGGAAGGCAGCCCTTGCCCCAGCCGAACCACGCCGTGGCATCGGCGGACATGAAGAACTCCGCCTCAACCGGCTTGCCGGTGTCCAGCTTGATGTCCTTCAGGATTTGGTGGCCGCCGGGCAAGGCATCCAGCCCGCCCGCCCGCAGGTACTCCTCCGAGTTGCTGAACTGGCTCTCGCTATTGTAGGCAAAGAACCACGCTTCGTTGGACTTCACATCATAAACCGGGTCACAGACACCCCACCACGGCGAGACGAGAACAAGGGAGAACTGCAGTTGGCACCCGGCCTCCTCCAGGGGCTCTGCATAGACGGAGAGGACGCTGCCACCGCGGGAGAAGTCGTTCTCCCCAAGAGGAAACAGCGTGTTCATGGGGCTGGGGTCGCTGTTGGCGAAGCCGGAGCCATCCCGCATGGCCGTGTAGAGGTGGCCGTACAGGTTGGTCGTGGAGGTTTCGGCGGCTCCGGCTGCCGCAGCACAAAGCAGCAGGGCCAGGACTACGGGCACAGTTGCGGGCACGGCCCCCCGGCGTGCACCAGGGCACAGCCGGCGACTGGGCCGGAAGCGGGCGCCAAGCGTACCTGGGGTCTGCATCATTATGATCCGAGCCGGGCGTAACATTTCGGCCCAACCTCGGACGGGTCCGGGCCTTCATGCTTGGCGCGCCGTGGGGCCGCCGCAACCGCGCCGAAAAGGCTGTGTGTCAAGGCAGGCCTCGATGTTTCGTGGCCGATATCCCCCTCCTCCGTTTCGAGGGCGTTTCACGGCGCTTCGGTCACCGTACCATCTTGGAGGGCATCGACCTTGAATTGGGCCCCGAGGCGGTTGCCCTGTTGGGCCCCAATGGCTCCGGCAAGACCACCCTGATCCACCTGGCCGCGGGACTCCTTCGGCCAACGGTGGGAACCGTCCTTGTGCTAAGTGAGCCTGCGGGGACCCGTTTGGCCCGCGCGCGGCTGGCACTGGTTCCCCAGGAGCCGGCCACTTACGCCGAACTGACGCCGCTGGAACACCTGTCGTGGTGGAGCCGGCTGCACCGGCGCAGCCCCCAACCCGGGCCGCTGCTGGAACTGCTGCGTGAGGCGGGGCTCGCCGAGGCGGCGGCCCGTCCGGCTGGTCAGCTCAGCCGCGGCCAGCGACAGCGCCTTGCGCTGTGCATGGCGTTTGTGCAGGAGCCAGCGGTGCTATTGCTGGATGAACCCTACACGGCGCTCGACGTTGCCGGAGCGGCATGGCTGGATGCCCGACTCATGGCGCGGGCGGCCGCCGGGCGCGCGACGCTTCTGGTGGAACATGACGAGCCGCGGGCGCGGCGGCTCTGCTCCCGTGTGGTTCGACTCGACGGCCGCCATCTCGTCGAGGTACCCGCATGACCCTTCGTGCACTCCTATGGAAGGACCTGCGCCGCGAGTGGGCAAGCCGGGAGGGTTTGCAGGCGGGGATGGTCTTGGTGGCACTTTTCTTGGTCCTGTACCTGTTTGCCTTTGACGACCTGTCAGCCCAGCCCGCCGCCGCCTCCGTGGTGGTGTGGTCGCCAGTCGTATGGGCAGCGGCAGCGGTTGCGGGCCGGGGCACGGCATCGGAGGCCGACCGGGGCACGCTGCGCCTTCTGCAACTTGCCCCCACCGACCGGGTGCTGCACGGCGTTTCGCGCACCGCGGTCGACCTGCTCCTGATCCTGATGCTGGGGGCCGCATCCCTGCTGCTGGGCAACCTGGTCTTCGCCATCCCCATGTCCCTGGGGCTGGCGGGAGCGGTGGCACTCGGCGCCTTGGGCCTGGCCGTGGTCGGAAGCCTGGTGGGGGGCTTGGCGGCCCAGGCGCGGGCACGGGACCTGCTGCTGCCCCTGCTCCTGGTCCCCGTGTTGATTCCCCTGCTTCAGGCAGGCCTGGCTGCCAGCCAGGACGCCCTCGTCGGGGCCGCCGACCGCACGCCCTTCCTGCTGCTGGCCGGCTACGATCTGGTTGCGTGCGGGGTCGCCTGGCTGTTGTGGCCGCATGTGCTGGACGCCGACTGACCGCCCTGGGCCGGCCCGCGACCCCTCCTGGTCCGGCAAAGACGCAACAAGACCTATCAGCCCCGTTCCCTGGTGGAGGGCTGTGAAGGCAGCCACGGTTGCGCGCATCCGCACGGGCACCCTGTGGGGTTCCATTGTGGCACTTCTGGCCCTGGCCTACCTGACCTGGTTCGTCGCCCCCGACTGGAGCTACGCGCCGGAGGTGACGGCGCCGCTCACACGCAAGATCCTGTTCTTCCACCCGGCAAGCGCCTGGGCCAGCTTCGCTGCCTACTTCGCAGTGTTCGGGGCCAGCGTCGCCTACCTCAACGAGCGCGACCTGGGATACGACCGCCCAGCCCGCGCCGCCGCCGAGGTGGGCTTCCTCTTCAACACCATTGCCCTCGTGACCGGCACCCTCTGGGGTATCCAGGAATGGAGCCGCACCGGACAGAACAGCCTCGCCACCGTGTACACCGAGCCAAAGGTGCTCATCGTTGTGGTGATGTGGTTCACGTTCGCGGCCTATCTCAGTCTGCGCCGCTTCGTGGACAGCCCGGAACGACGGGCCCGCCTGGCCGCCATTTTTGGCGTCCTTGGATTCGCCTTCGTCCCCATCAGCTTCGCCAGCAGCCGCCTGCTTGCCACCAGCCTCCACCCTGATGTCGCCGGCCCCGGCTCCAATGCCGACGCGGCCGTCGGCGCGGCCAGTGGCGCCGTCCTCGGGTGGAGTTTCCTGGCTTTCCTCCTGCTCTTCATCCACCTGTGGCTCCAGCGCCTGCGCGTGCTGGGCCTCGACGACCGCCTTGCCAACCTGGAGTCCTGAATGCCCGCCGACGCCACCACGTTTTACCTCGCCTTCACGGCTGTTTTTGCAGGCCTCGGCCTGTACCTGATCCGCATCGATCGGCAGGCCCGTGAAATGGAACAGCGCGTCCTGGCCCTCGAGGCCGCCGCGGAGGGCCCTTCATGAACCGACGGACCCAGGCCATCATTGGCGTCACCGTCATCGTCCTTGGAGTGGGCATCGTCGCCTTGGGCTTCATCGACGACGAGGCCAGCGTGCGTTACGTCGATGATCTGATTCGCGACCCCAGTGGGCACTCGGCCGG
>JBFIJP010000113.1:0-10901 GCA_041600695.1 Thermoplasmatota archaeon
CCGCAGTGTGCCTCCGACGGCGTTTCCGGCCAGGTCGATAACGCGGCTGCCTGCGGCCAGTTCAGCCCAGGGCATTGCTCCCGTGTCGTGATGGACTCCGGCGGTGCCCACCTCCGCAAAGAGCACGAAGATGTCGGCGTCATCCTTGCCGCCGCTGGTCAGCGTCGTCACCACACTCGTGGGCTGGCGGTTGGCGCTCCCGTAGGGCGCCTCAAGGGTCCAGTCGCCGACGACGAGGTTGGGGCTTCCCGCCGTGACATCGTCCACGTTTTCGCTGAAGGTGACCTTGATTCCATCGATGAGCCCATCGTCGTCGCGGTCCACGGTGCCCATGCTGGCAATCACCGGCTTGGCGCCGTCCGTCGCCACGATGGTCTTGTCCAGCATCTTGTTGTTGGCCGCGTCGGCAATGGTGGAAGTCGCCTTGTAGGCAACCGACGGCAGGAGGCCCGTGTTGAACGCATCGCCCGCGCGGGGTGCCACGAAGGTCAGCTTGATCTTGTCGTCGCCCGCGGCTGCGCCCGTCTGGACATCCGCAGGCCGACCGCGGGAATCCGCCAGCGGCGCGGGGACCGTCCACTCGTTCTTGTCGAGCGTAGCACGCCCAGCGGCAACATCGTCGATGGCTTCGCTGAATGTGACGGTCGCGGAATCCAGGTAGCCGTCGCCGTTGTCGTCACTGGTGAGAACCTCAATGATGACCGGCGCAGCGCCGTCGAGTTCGGTGACGCCGCCAGCAGCGGCGTTGCCAGCCACGAGGGCGTGCATGTCGTTGTCGACCAGATCGGTCAAGGCGCCGCCGGCGTAGCTCAACTCCGGCAGAGCACCGGTGCCAAGCGTGCGCATTTCGGTAAAGACCACCCGGAACATGTTGTCGTCGGCGGCCAGTCCCGTGCCCATGCTGGAAACCGTTGTACCAGCAACGGTCCAGAGGGTGTGGTCGAAACTATCGTCCTCGATGGCCTCCGAGGCGGTGACCTGGTAGCCATCAATGAGGCCGTTGGAGTCCGTGTCAAGAGAGGTGGCGCCCACAACGATCGGCTCGGCCGAATCCGTCGTGGCAAACGTCCGGCCACCGAACACATGGCCGTCGTGGTCCTGGATGCGGCCGCCGGAACCAGGCGTGTAACGCACCTGGGGCGTGCTGGCCGTATCGTATCCCGTGGCCGCCTCGGCAAAGGTCAGGTAGATGACCTCGTCATCATCGGACGCGACACCTGGAAGGGCGTTCGGGTGGTGGCTCAGGACACTGATAACAGACACCTGACCCGCGGCTCGAATGATCTTCCAGTCGGCAGCCACCAGATTGGCAGTGGCAGCGCCATCCCGGATGGGCTCGTCGAAGGTCACGCGAACAGCGTCGATGCGACCGTTGGCGTCAATGTCAAGGGTTTCCGCCTTGGCGACCTTGGGAGCCGCGAGGTCAACGAAGGGCACATCGACATCCGGTGTACGCAAGCAATCGACAGCAGGAGAGCAGGTGCCGCCCCGGTGTTCCTGAATGGCGTCGGGGGACGCGCCGATTTCGTCGTCGTCGAAGTCCTCCTGGGTAAGAACAGCATCAAGGGTCACGATGGCAACTGTGTCGCCTTCCGTGTGCGTCACGGCGTTGATTCCGGTGGCTCCGCCACTGGCACCGTTGACATAGCTGAACGAGCCAACACCGAGGGCACCGCCGCCGAAGGCGCGCACGCCCTCGCTGAAGCGAACCTCGACCGTTGATGAACCGACACTGCCGCCCAAGGCACCAATGACAGCCGGGGCGCCGTCGGCGGCACTCAGCTGGAACGCCCCAAGGACGTTGCCGGCAACATCGGTGAGGCGGCCACCGGCCACATGCGTGACCTGGGGCGTCACAATGGTGTCGAAGGCATCCGACTCGGCAAACGTGACCAGAATAAACGCATCGTTGGGGGCGCCATCGTCGGCCACCTGCACACCCAGCGCCGGGGACGCGGTGGTCCAGGTTCCCGTGGTGTCCATGACATCCCAGTCGGCTGCGACAAACGACGAATCACGCACGCTCTCGCTGAATTCGACCAGGATCGCATCGATCATGCCGTTGCGATCCATGTCGCGCGTCTCGACCGTACGCGCCATCGGAGCCGCACCGTCGGCAGAGGTCCAGCCCTGGAAATCCGCCAGCGGGTTGCCCGTCAGGTCAAGGATGCCAGCCGCAGCGACAAAACCAACCGTGGGCGTGACTTCGGTGTCGGTTCCGGTCTGAAGCTCGGCGAGTTCCAGCAGGATGCGCGCGTCGTTGGCCGTCGTACCCGTGCTGATGGCAACGGGGTTGCCATTGGCGTCACCATATGGGGGCGAAATCATCCACTGACCCGTAGCCAGCGCACCATCCTGGATGGGTTCCGTGAAGGTTACTTCGAGGACATCGATGCGTCCGTTGGCAGCACCGCCTGAAACATCACGGGTGACGATGGAGAGAATCTGTGGCACCACGGTATCGGTGATGCTGATGTCCAGGCCTCCGATGACCGCCTTGCCGCCGGCCTCGGCGGTTTCAATGACGGTGGTTCGGGCGCGCACGGCGTCGGCCGCAGTAATGCCAAGCCCGTGATCCTCGCCCGTGGCCGAAAGCACCCGGTTCAGGGTTGCCTGGGCGACACTCGCCCCTGCCACGTGCGTAATGGTGTCCAGACTGCCGGCACCCACGCCATTGCTGTTGATGTACTGGAGGTTTGCAGGCACCAATTGGCCGCCCGTTCCGGTACCACGCACGCCTTCGCTGAAGAACAACTCAACCTGGTTGCTGCCAGGATTGCCCTCAACGCGCATGAGCCGGGGCACGGCGCCATCGGTCACCTCAGTCGCCGAAGTCACCCCTAGCGGCTTGCCTCCAAGGTCAACGATCCGCCCGCCTTCATAACTGAAGGACGGCTTGGCCGCCGTGTCGCCGTCGGGCTTCTCGAGGGTTTCTTCGTCGAACAAGAGGTAGATCTTGGCGTCGTCCACATCGGCAGGAGCGGTGCCGAGGCTGCTGACCACGCCGATGGGCTTGTTGTTGACATCGCCGTATGGCGCTGGCAGCGTCCAGTCGCTGGCCCGCAGCGTCGATGACCCGGCCACCGAATCCCGCACCGCGCGGTCGAACGTGATCTCGATTCCGTCGAGGTAGCCGTTCGAATCTCGATCGAGAGTCTTGGCGGCCGCGATGGTGGGGCCATCGACCCCTGCCAGGGGCACCGCCGTTGTGGCCGCAGGGCGGCCATCGGAGAGCCCGATGACGTTGCCAGCCACGGCGGCGACGGAATCCTTTCCGATGTCGCCGGCGACGGCGGGGTTGTTAAGCGTGAGCAGGGCAACACTGGGGTTGTTGGTAATGCTATGACCGACGGCCGTGCGCGCTGTGGCACCGCCGCTGTTCACGTTGAAGTACACCAGGGATGTCTGACCCAGGGCATTGCCGCCGCTGTCGGTGACAGGTTCACTGAAGTGCACCGTCACGGCCGTCGAACCCACCGCAGCGAGTACCTGGGTAATCATGGGCGCAACGTCATCGGTGGCGCGCATCGAGAAGGCGTCAACCGCGTTGCCGGCGGCATCCTTCAAGGTGGCCGCTGGCGTGTAGTGGACCAGGGGCGAAACCCCGGTGTCGGACACGCCTTCCTGGGTAAAGGAGACCGTGATGGTTTCGTCGTCCTCGGTGCCGCTGAGGATGCCGGTTGCGGTCCGGCGTCCAGCCGCCCACGTGCCGCTGTCGTCCTCGACAGCGAACTCAGACGAGTCGAGCGTGTCATCATCAAGCGCTTCGCTGAACGACATCAGCACCCCATCCAGTCGACCGTCGAGGTTGGCGTCGCGGCTCTCCAGAATCAGGGGCACCGGCGGTGCGCCGTCGGCCGGCAGGACGTTGGCAGCGTCCGCCATGGTGTTGCGCAGCAGGTCCTTGATCGCGGTGCCTGTGTAACTGACACGGGGCGTGTCGGCGGTGTCCAGCCCGATGGAGTCGCCATCGAAGAGGAGGAACAACCGGTCGATGTTGCCTGCGGGAGGCGTCTGGCCCGGAGGCGTGGCCGTCACGGTATCGGGTTGGCCGTACCCGGCAATGTTCCACAGCGCCGGGCTGAAGACGCCAGGCTCCTGGCGCAGGAAGAATTCGGAAAGTTTGACCTCGATGGCTTCGAGGGAACCAGCGCCATCGCCAAGGGTCGACAAGCTGGTGATGCGCGGCGGCGTCTGATCGACAAGGGTCAGAGTGGCCGCGGGGGCCTTGCGTCCGGGCAGGCCGGCGACGAACGCCTTGTCGGCCACCAGGTTCACCTTCAGGACTGGGCCGCCGCCGACGCCCGCGTCGATGGGGCTGATGGGTTCGTTGAGGGTGATGCTGGCCCGGAGATCGCCCGGTTGATGGCTGACGGAAGAAATGGCCGCGGCGGCGCCACCGCCGACAGGCGTGAGCGTGAAGGCACCAGCCGTCAGGCCTTCGCCGGCCCCGTTGTCCATGGGGGCGTTGAAGGAAACGGTCACGACGGGTGAGCCAATGGTCCCGTCGAGATCGGTTGCGCGCGGCACGTCAATGATGCGGTGGGACGCGGGGCCGGCATTGTCGGAGCCGTCCAGGGCGGCGCCGGCCACGGGGCCGAGTTCGTGGGCGCCGAGGTTCGCGGCGACCAGCGCGGTGCTTAGGACCACGGTGGCCACACGGGCGCCGGCGCTGTGGGTAACCGAGGCGATGCCGCTTCCGGCGGCTCCCCGGTTGTACGAGAATGACGAAGCGGTCAACGCATTGGCGACGGGTTCGTTGAACGTGACGATGACGTCCTTGCTGCCGGCGGCACCGATGGCGGCCAGCGCCACGGGACCGGCTCCGTCGGTTTCAGTCACCGTGTCAGCGACGATGGCGGCCAGGGAGTTGCCGTTCAGATCTTTCGCCGTGCCCGGCGTGTAGGTCACGTCCGGAACGGGGGTGTTGCCCACGCGGAGATTGGGGAACGTGAGCTTGATGATGGCGTCGTTGGCCGTGGCACCGGTGGCGAATCCGGTCGGCGCAACACCGTTGATACGGAAGTGGGCGGGGTTGACGCTTGAGTCGAGGACGGGCTCGTTGAAGGTCAGCCGCATGGCGTCGAAGGCGCCGTTGGCATCGTCGTCGAGAGCCACGGCGCTGGTGAGCGTGGGTGCTGCCAGGTCGAAGTTCACCGTGAGGGAGACCTGGTTGAAGTTGCCATCAATCTGGCCCACGCGCACCGTGATCGTGACGGTATCGCCGTTGGCGACGGCGCCGTTGGCGGCCAAGCCAATGGTAAACGCCTTGCTGGCGCCCGTTGGGATGGTGCTGCCTGTGAAGGTGAGCTTGTTCAGGTTGGTGGTTCCGCCGCCGGTGTTGTCAGCAGCCACCGTCCATCCGCTGGCCGCCGAGTCGGCGGCGCTAAAGACAACGCCCTGCGGCGCGGTGCTGGACACACGGAACTCGACGCTCTCGTAGTGGCCTTCGGTGGTTCCGCCGGGCACTTGGTTCGAGGGGTTGTTGACCGTGATTTGCCGCACGAAGACCGCCCCGGCACCCATGGAAATGGCGTCCGGCGTGAGGGTCGCCTGACCGTGCAGGCTTGGGTGGTTGTGGTTGGCGGCCGCTGGATCGGCGGTCAACAGCACGGCCGTTGGGGCCAGGACAAGTAGCGCTACGATCAGCACAGCATTCAGCGGGCGGGCGGATGGCGGCCGAATGGCCGCCTTGATGGCTCGGTTCACGGTGGACCCTCGTTCGGTGGCGTCGAATCAGGGTGAAAACCCTGGGTTCCACTGCCGGATGTGCCCCTCCAGTGACCTTGGCCGCTTAAAACCCCATCGAACGGCTTTAGCTCGTTTCCTGGGGAAGGATGGCCCGCCAAAGAGGCGCGGTACGGGATGGAACGGCACGCCCACCCGCCGATGAGACAGGAGTGGATGCCGGGCGGAACGGTAGAACGGATGAGGTGGAGAAAAGGTATGACGGTGAGATCAACGGCGGCCGAAGCCGCTCAGGTGTTGTCGTCGATGTCGGGGCCAGCGACCTGCCCCCACTGCCGGTCGCCCTTGGTGATGGCGCCGGATTCGTCGATCGTCCAGATGGAGTAGAAGCCGTAGGTGGCCCGGGTTCCGTCGCGGTCGTGGTCGCGCATGGACATGCGGTCGGGCTCCTGGGGAACCTGGAAGGCGGCAGGCAGGGGCAGCACATCGCGCCCCACGGGAACCGCGTACGTCTTGTCGATGTTGCGGTTTAGCAGGCGGTCGCCAATAGGTTCGTTGGTGGGGTTCTGCGTTTCCCCGATGTGGAAGACCACCTGGTTTGCCTCAACCCGGATGTCCAGGATGACAGGGTCGCCGTCGTGGCGCCCGGCGGCAGGATCGCTGGGACCGGACAGGAGAAGGACCGGGTTGTACACGGCCACGCCCGTGAGGGCGAGGGGGTGCAGGACGGGGGTGCCGTCCAGTTCGCACAGGATGCCGCCGCGCAGGAAGTTGAAGCGCGGGTCCTTGAGGCCGTCCACCGGGGCGCGGCACATCTCGGCGCGCTCGCCGTCGATGCTGACGACCTGTTCGACCAGCCAGGGGAGCCCGTCGCCATCCTGGTCGGACGGATCGGAATTGGCGTCGTCCGGGTTGCTGCCCGCGTTCAATTCCTCGTCGTCGGCAAAGCCGTCGCAGTCGCGGTCGCCGGGGACGCTGCAGGCCTTCAGGGGGTCGCTGCCGGCGCCGACCTCGATGCCGTCGCTGAAGCCGTCGCGGTCGGTGTCCGCAACGGTGGGCCGGGTGTGGTAGACGTATTCCTCGTGGCCGTCCCAGAGCCCATCGCCATCGGTGTCGACCGCATGCGGGTTGGCACCGTGGGAGAACTCGCGGACGTTGGGCAGGCCGTCGCCGTCCGGGTCGCCGTCGGTCTCGGCAGACAGGTCACCAAAGTTGGCGCGCTCCCACTCGTCCCACATCCGGTCGCAGTCCAGGTCGATGGGGCGGCAGTAGAACTTGCAGGGGTCGCTGCCTGCAGCGACCTCGTCGCCGTCCCCGAATCCGTCCTTGTCGGTGTCGGGGTTGTCCGGGTTGCTGCACGTCTCGTGGGCGTTGGGGAGCCCGTCGCCGTCGCGGTCGGCGGGCGTGGAGAGAGCGTTGAAGGGGTCGCTGCTGGAGAGCACCTCGAAGGCGTCGTGGTAGCCGTCACCGTCCGTGTCTGGAAGGGGCAATCCCTCGATGCGCTGGGCTGTCGAAGGGAACGCCAGCGCGGTAACCACCACGAGGGCAACGAGGACCTGTTTTCGTGCGACCATTGATTCACCTGTAGCCCACGGCTAGGCGTGAGCATCCGCATCGACCCCGGCGCTTTCATTTAGACATTGCCGGTCTTCCCTCACCTTCTGGTGGGATCCAATTTTCCAGCCACCCCGCGCCCGGTTTTGATGGCCGTTGCGCCATGGTGACGGTTTCAGTATCGCCGGGTCGCCTCGGCCTTGCCGGTGCCCGGGTCCAGCACGAAGGCAGTGTTGCCCTGGGCGCCATAGAAGCGGTACGACACGTTGTTGGGTTCGGCGTCCACCGGGAAGGGATACGAGAGCACCACCGTCACCTCGGTTCCGGAGCCCGGATTGGTGACCGCGACGCCATAGTCAATGGTCCGCCGGGTGCGCAGCAGGAAGGACGGCACGACATGGGTGAAGGCCGCGCCGCAATCCGCCCCTGCCGGGATGGCCTGACGCTGCAACGTCTGCCGGTTGACGCACAACTGCCCGTGCACATCCGTAGGTACGCCATCGACGCGGTCCGTCACATGGCGATCCAGGCGAACGGGATCGGTGCCTGGCGTGTACGTGTAATTGACCGAAATGGCTGTGCTCCAGCCCGACCCCTCGGCGCTCACGGGCAGGCGCCGCAGGAGTAGGTAATCCGGGTGCTGGACGCCAAATGCGTTGAGCGCCCGATCCACGGAGTAGGCGTCGTCGCCGGGGTCGCTGCTCAGGCCGATGCCGCTGACATCCACCGGCATCCACGGCTCCTGCCCGCCCACAACGCCCGCATAGAACTCCACCCAGGCATGGAAGCCTTGCACGTCGCCGGCGATGTAGCCCGAAACGATCCGCGCCGGGACGCCGGCCGCCCGCAGGAGGCTCGTGTAGAGCGCCGCCAGGTCGCGGCAGACACCGCCCCCCGCTTCGACGGTCTGGCGCGGGGTCAGGAGGTTGCTCTCCGAAAGGCGGGCCTCATCATACTCCAGGGCATCCACCAGCCAGCGATAAAGCGCGAAAGCGGCCTCGGCGGTGGTCATACCTGGCTCGACGGTTGCATCCACGATGCCCCGGATGCGTCCATCGTCGGGCGTCACCGTTGAACTGCCAACCAGGTAATCCGGCGCCACGGCAGCCGCCAGACCCCGATCCACGTAACGGGAGAGATCGGTGACATCCCACAGGCGCACCTCATTGCTGTAACGTGCCACCACCCCCATGGAGAACCGCCCCTCCGGCAAGTTGAGCGCCGTGCCGACCCACACCTGCACAGTTGCATGGTATTGCAGGCCCGCCTGGTCCGTCACGATGACCCGGTACACGTGCAGTCCATCGGCCAGCCCCGAGAGGGTGTGCGGCAGCGCCCGTGCGACGACGGCCCCCGTGGAGGCATCCTCAACGCGAACGGAAACCGCATCCTCCGGCAACCGTGCGGACAGCACGACGCTGCCCGTGGGCGCGTCATGGCTGCGCGCCAAGCCCAGCGGCTCGGGTGCCGTCGTGTCCACGCGAACGGGCTCGAAGGCTCGCCAGGTACGACCATCCAGGATCACCTCAACGCGCCAGATGCCGTCGGGCAGTTCGAGCGACGCCTCATCCACCCCGTCGGCGGCCACCGAAGCATCCACCTCCAAGCCACTGGCCGCGATCCGGATTTGCACCGGCTCCGTGTGAACCACCTGCACGACGACCCGGCCGTCGGTGTTCCAGCCATCGATTTTCAGGGGCGTCATCAGAATCTGCTCATAGCGGGGCCCGCCAAGGCCCTCGACGAACTGCTGTACGCCGTCAAGGCAACCGGCCATCGAGACACCCAACAGGATCGCCAGCGCGGCGCTGGCGCCAAGCGCACCGTTCACACGGGGTGCGTGGCATTGCAGCAGTTATACGGTTTGCCTTGGAGCGGCCCGTGACCCGCCGGCAAACGGCCGGTCCTACTCGGCAGCAACAATCTCGTCGACCTGGTGAACCACCTGATCGCGCTTTTCCTGGTGGGAGCGAAGGAACTCCACGAGCAGATCCGCTGCTTCCTTCTTGCAGCCACCACAGAGTCGTTCCCCACCACGGCATTCGTCGTGCACCTGCTGCAGGTGCTCATCGTCCTGGGCCACATGGCACAGATACGTCTCATACACGGGGCACCGGGTGGGGTCCGCCCCCTCCCTGCGCTGCTCTTCCGCCGTCGCCCGACCGCCCGTGACGCTGCGCATCAGCTTCTTGCGGGCCACCTCCGGCTCGTCGGTCAGGAAGACGCTACTGTCCGGCTTGCTAGAGGACATCTTGTCCCCCGTCAGGCCCGTCATGAAACGGTGGAACGTGGCGGAAGGCCGAACGAACGCGACGCCGCCCTTGCGCGCCTCCGCCCGTGCGAGGCCCACATCAAGATCCCGAACCTCGCGACCCGTCAGCTTGCGTCCGATGGTCATCCGGCCGTAGGCATCATTACGGCTGGTTCCAGCGCGGGTCCCGATGCCAAGATCATCCAGCACCGCCTGGGCAACATCCAGCCACCGGCCCACCTCGTCGCTTCCCTTGACGGTGATGACATGGCTGTTGGGGCTGTCCTCCGGTACGCTGACGTTGTAGCGGCGCCATGCCTGGGCCACATCCCGCGTCAGGCGGATGTGCGGGTCCTGGTCAACGCCCACCGGCACCAAGACTGGGCGGGGGCCGCCATGTTCCTCAAGATGCTGCACATGAAGGATATCGGCCGCCTGCACCAGGGGTGCAAGGACGTGCGCAATGCTGGTTTCGCCAGCAAAACCGTACAGGGCCTGCATCTGGGACAAGTTGACCTTCTGCGCGAACTGGTGCGCCAGATCCTTGACGCGGTGGCGGCGGGTCTGGAAGTAGATTTCCCCGTTGTCCGGGCTGAGGCCCAACGCCAGGTAGTTGAGGACGTACTGATCCACCGCCAACTCGCGGGCCTTCTCCAACGTGAATCCGCGGGCGGCCACCGCTTCGAAGTCAGCCACGGCGATGTGGACATCGGCGCCGGCCTTCTGATGGGCGATGACCTGCTCCACCACCATCTTGTGGCCGAGGTGCATGAGGCCAGAAGGCATGAGGCCCGTCATGACCGCCCAGGGGTCCTGCGCCTTCACCGCGTCGGCGATGCGCTCGAAATCCCGGTGGCCGAACACCATGCTACGGCGGAAGAGATCGTGCGGCTGGTCGAAGACGCCCCATTCGTCGGGGCCGAAGGCACTGATGCCGAACTGCTCCCGCAGGCGTCCGTAGTCCTGGTATTGGGAACTTCCCCACGGGTCGATGTGCACACTCCGGCGGCACGGGCAATCGCTTGAAAAGCGCGGCCGTCCAGACCCGACAAGCTGCACCGGCCCGGGCGGCCAGGCGCTCCAGGTGCCTGGCCCCCCCGGCACAACCGATGCCATCCACCGCCTTCAGCAGCAGGGAACCCGGCGGCCGGGTCATCTGCGCCTGGCCGCCACCGCAGCGATGGCGCTGGCCGCCACCAACCCAACGGCAAAGTCTCCCGACCGTGGGCCGTGCTGCCCGGTCGGCGGCGGTTCGGGCCGGTGGACCGCCCAGGCCGCCGGAACATACGTGGCCCCGCCCGATGCGGGGTCCGGCCTAGCCACGGCAGTCCAACTCGATTCATCCGGACCTTCAACCCAGACGAAGGAACGACCGGCCGGGACCTCGACGTTCCAGGGTTGGCGATCG
>JBFIJP010000114.1:0-10872 GCA_041600695.1 Thermoplasmatota archaeon
GACCAGGATGAAGTCGCAGGGAACCGGCTCCGTGCGCACATTGCTACCGCTGCTGGATTGGCTCTGGCCACTGATGGCGTACTGGCGGTCCTGCATGGCGGTCAGAAGGGCTTGCTGGCTGGCCAGCCGCAGGACGTTGATTTCGTCGATGAACAGGACCCCGGTGTGGGCGCGGTGGATGGCACCCGCCTCGACACGCAGGTGGGGCGCGGTCTCCAGGCCTCCCGACTGGAACGGGTCGTGCCGGACATCGCCCAGCAGCGCGCCCGCCTGGCTACCGGTGCCCTCGAAATAGGGCGCCGTCTGTTCCTCGGGGCCATTTTCAACCAAGAGCTTCGGCACCATGAGGTCGCTCTTGGGGCGCTTCTGGCCCATGAAATAGAGAAACATCATGGCGATCAGCAAGACGAAGAAGAACGTCAGGGGACTTTCCGGCGGCGTCTTGAGGAAGCTGAACCAGACACCGAACGCGACGAGTCCGAGGGCCACGGTCCATTCGAAGATGCGCCAGTAGAGGCCCTTCTTGCGGGCCTCGGCCTCGTATTTTTCCACCAGTTTGCGGCCATCCCCACCGGGGACCGCCTTGATCTTGGGATTGTTGGGATTCTTGTTGTTGTGATACGCAATGACATCCGGCACTTTCTGCTTCGGCAGCACCTCGGCCATCGCCTTGGCGAGCATGGATTTCCCGGTGCCAGGGTCTCCAATGAGCATCAGATTGCGTTTCTGTTCCGCCGCCTTTTGCGCCGTCTGAACGGCCTTGTCCTGGCCAATGATCTGGTCAATCAGCCGGGTCGGCGTCCGGATTTGACTCGTGTCCTCGATGGGCACCTGCTGCACCCATTTGTGCGGGTCTGGATCGAGGCGCTTGGGCGTCGCAACGCTGTTCAACAAATCAACTTGGGTGCTCATAGGCTGGGTGCCTCCGCGGTTTTCTTCTTCTTGGCTGCGGCCATGCGGGCGACCGCAGCGGTGGACAAGACGCCGGCCACCGCTGCGACGAGGGCCGGATTGACGCCTGCCAGCGGCACCGGTATGGGCGAGGCGGGCGTGATGGGGGGGAAAGCGGGAGGGGTTGGCTGCAATTCCAGGACCTCGGCGTAGCGAACCACGCCGTGATCACCAAATGCAATGAACAGCCGCTGGTCGCCGGAAGGTGTCGCATGGACGACGATCGAATCCTTAGCGTCGTCATAGACGCCGGCATCAAGCCCGGCAACATGCGGCGGGAACAGGACGCGGCTGGCAGGGTCGCCGTAGCCGAGGTCCCAGCTACCCAATAAACGACCTCCGGCGTGGACGACGCCGTACGACTTGTAGAACGGCGATCCGTCCGGGTCGGCAGCAGCATCGAACTCCTGGGCCAAGATCATGTGAACCGTCCCGCTCGTGGCCATGTACGCTAGCGCGTTGATGCGTAAGGACACCAGCGTCCGAGCACCCTGTTCAGGATCCATGAACGCAGCACGATAGTCGCGCGCCGGAGCCCAGTTTCCGCCGACAACCCCGAAGGCCACCTGCACGCGCGGTTTGCCTCCTTCGATGCCCGCGCCGGCGGCTACGACGCCGCCGTCGACGGACAGGGACGCATCCGCAAGGTGCAAGTTGGCCGTCCCGCGCAACGGGATCGCATCTAGGATTTCGAAGTGCCAATCGGTGTCGATCGCCGCCATGTGAACTTGCCCCTGCGTTAGCCCCGTGCCGCCGGCACTGGGCGCGATTCGGCACAGGAAGAACAGGCGAGAGCTTTGGGCAATCGGGTTGCTGATCGCATCGCAAACATCGGCATTCTCTAGCGGTTCGCGCCACGGACCATCGGCAGAGCGGGCCAAGAACCGCAAGGCCGTCTCCCTACCGAAGCCTTCGAGCCACAAAGCTACCGTGGCGTCAGCCGCAGCAAACCCAGCCACATGCGCGTCGTGCATGACCGCGCCAGACTCAAGGGTATCGCGCACCACGTAGTCACGGTCGTAGTCGACGGGTTGTGAAGCGCGGCCGCCCGTCGTGATCGTCGCCTTGTAGGTGCGATCGCCGGAATTCTCGACGGCATAGACGCTGACAATGGTCAGATCGCCATTCCTGTCGGCGCCCATGGCATTGTCGACCCCCCAGATTCGATCCGCGGCATCCAGGCGAGCGTAGTACCGGTTGTCATCCCAGAACGCACCACCGTCGCGCGACTGGAACGTCGTGTGAGGCTGGTGGACCTCATTGTCACGCGCAGCCATGCTTGGCGCTGGCGAGCTCCCTGGAAGTTCGGGGCCCGGTCCGCCATGAAGCGCATTGAAGGCCAAGAAGCCGGGGTGTTTCCCATCGACCACGAGTACGGGTTGCCCCAACACGTCCTCGGCATCAATCAAGTAGGACGGACACGCCGGGGCCTCGGCCTGGCCGCGCGCCACCGAGGGGCACATGAAGCGCAGGTCGTAGTCACCCGCGCGATATGCGGCTGAGGCAGCAGCCTGGTCAGCGGGCCGGGCGGCGACGAACAGTTCGGGGCCGAAAGGAGCCGCCTGGGCGTCCGGCTCAAACGGCGAAACGACACCATGGGCGAGCGCCGTCGGAGCCAGGAGCATGACAACCAGGCACAGAAGAGGCGTGGTTCCCGCGCGCATCATGCTTCCTCCGGTAGTGGGTACGGGGCGCCCAAGGAAATCGGCTCCACGACTTGGCCGCGCAAACCCATGCCACTGGTTTGCACCAGCACGGCGGTTTGCCGGTCACGGCTCTGATAGGAAGCACTCGCGGTATCACCCGCGCAACCATTGCGAACCACGCAACCGTCCGTGATCGAAACGTAGTAGCGGCCTTCGGCGTCGCTAACCATGTCAATGAAATCAAGCATGTTTCGGCATTCCTTGGGACCCCCAGCGCCTCCGCCCTCCCAGACGCACCCCACCTGTACGGGGTCTTCGTCTGGAGTGATTCGCTGAGTGACAAACGTCGGGCGGGGTTGGTCGGCATTGAAACTCGAAGTTACGTAGGCGTGCCACCGGGTGCCCCCAACAGCATCGCTCGGCGTCGCGTCCCGGTCTTGCCGGTCGCGGGTCCCGATGTAGCTCATCGCGATCGAGCCGTTGTCGCCGCTCGTGATCGCAGTAAAACGCGTGAGGCTGAGCCCCGGTGGAGACACGCGAAACACATCGCACGACGCGAACTTGTCCGTCGTCCTCGCCAAGTAAACCTGATGATCGTCATGGCGGAACAACAGGTACGCCGTGCCGTCCGGCGTCACCGTGATATCCGCATCAACCTCGAGATTGTGAAAATCGGGCGCGCATGTATCACGCATCTGCCACGTCAAACCATCATCTTCGGTAACCGCAACAGTCACGGGCTTCTGGCAAGACGACGACGGTGCCAACGGGAAGGCGACGACGACCGTTCCATCGGGGTAGGCTGCCGGGTGGCCGTTGAGCGCGCCACAGGAATAATCCGGGCCCTTTACCATGTTATCGTACGCATAACTGAGCCCCCCGTCGTGACTGACGGCGCACCAGGTTCCGAAATCCAATTTATTCACGCACAGATACAACACGGATGGGTAAACCGGGTTCTCCGTCAGCGGCGACGACGGGCCATGGCCCGCCGTCATCAGCTTTTGATGATCCAGATAGGGCGTGGCGCACGAGGCCGGCCGGTCGGTCCATGTGGCACCGTCATCATCACTCCAAAACAAATAGGTGCAAAGGAGGCCCGGGTGCATGTGATTCGTGAAAATCCGGTCCGTCTGCGGATCCGCCCAAATCATGGGATCCGCCGTGGAAAAATAGTCGTCGACAGCGTCGCGGGGCGGGGTTCTGAAATCCAGGACGACCTCCCACGTTCGGCCTTGGTCCGTGGACCGGTGAACTCGGTCGAGGGTCGTCACAAAGACCGCACCGCTGCGGGACACGGCAATGTTCGGCTCGGCGCCTTCAGTTGGCACTTCTGCCTCGACGCCCCAAGGCAAGTCCTCCGGCTTCAGGCCCGGGACCCCTAGGTCGTCCACGCCTGACAGAATGGTCGCATCGCCATCATGGATGATGGCCGGAGCAAATGACAGCACGCCATCAAAGCCGCCCAACAACTCCGATTGCGGCGTGAATACATCCGATTGGGCGCAGCCCGCGAGGCCCGCGGCCGCCAGCACCGCAAAGGCCGCCACAGACGGGAATCGGCTCATGCGGACCTCCTCGGCAAGAACACGCCCCCTAAGAGCGCGAGACCAAACGACGCCGCAAAGGCAACGGCAGCAGGCCACGCTTCTGCGGCGAGATCACTCGCGATCTCCATTTTCGTCGGCTCGGCCTCCCGTCGAATGTCGAGCAAACCCTCGGTGCCGGGGGTGGACCCCGCAACAGCCTGATGGCCGCCGATTTCGGTCGCATCTGGGAAAGACCATCCTCTGGCCGTTGCGACATCGGCGATGTACATGGATTGGGGTACGATGGTTTCCCCGAGGTATATCACGCGTCTTGTGCTGCCATCGTAGAGATTCGTCGACAGGTAGCTGGATTCGATGTACGTGACGTCGAGGTGCAAACCAATCAAGACTCCGGGCAGAGGGCCGCCCGCCTCGATCATGCGGATTCTGAACTTTGGCACGAGACTGCCATAGCTGCCGATCTCGGTTGACACGACCCGGTGCGAACTGATGGCTTCGCCCGTGCGGCCGTTGCTGTACACGAGCCACAGGTCGATCGCATCACCCACCAGCATCGCAACGTCGTCAACCCCATCGCCAGTCACGTCCGCCATCCGGTGCGGGAATGCGAAAGCGCCAGCACTTCGCATCGTTGACAAGTGCGCGCCCGTGGCGCCGGAGACCCACGTGGTCTGATGCAGAACTAATCCGTCGGATAGGAAAATGGGGTCCTCGATGGGGTAGTCTCCCACGCCATCGCCGTTAACGTCGGGGAAACCACCGAGCTGAATCCATTCATAGATCGCTTGGAGATCAAAAGGCGCCGAAATCGTCGTTGTGGTGCGAATCAATTCTCCGGTGTCGCCGTCGATGATTCGAATCCCCCGCGCGGTAACGTTTTGTCCGTCACCGTAAATCATGGCACGATTTTCTTGCGTCCACCAGTGCATGAAAACGAAATCGACGCCGCCATCGCCGTCGACATCGCCCAATGTGTAGACTTCCTGCCATCGCATGGATTGCTTGCTCCACAGCACTTCTCCGCTGTCGCCATCCAGGATGAAAAGGCGATCGTCGTAGTCTGAGATACGCAGGCGCAATTGGACAATCAAGTCCATTCCGCCATCGCCGTCCACATCGCCCGCGGAACGAATTCTCACATTCAAACCCTGGTCCAAATTGAGGTAGTATGCTCGCTCGCTGTTCGCCGGCGCTTCAACATCGTGGAGCAGGACTACTTGGTACAACGGGGATCCGTCCGCGCCGCTCCACGCCATTGCCGATGATCCGAATCCTTGCCGGCCGTCCCAGTCGACGGTGCGAATGTCTCGCCATTCACGCGTGACGGTCACGAGGTCCGCCGTACCGTCGCCGTCAACATCGGGGCAACATGCGATCGGAGCCCAAGCCATGTCTTGATGGCCAACGGGGTGTTGATCATCGTAGCCACGATAGTATTTATCATAGCCTTCTGCGGAAAACGGTGAAACGAGCGATGGCCAGGGGATCACGCTGCGCCCCGGGGTGGGAGTCAGAATTTCGCGGTCATAGGTCACCGCGCCCGTTTCTAGATTGACGCCGACCATCCATTCATGCGGATAGTAGGAATCCAAGATTTCGACGGCGCGATTGAAGCCCGGGGCCACGAAGAACGTGTTAAGCGGGCTGCTCACGAACCCGATTCGCTGGAGGAAAAGCTGCGGCTCCGAGGGGCCCTGGAGATCTGGCGAAGTGCCCGTCGGGGCAAATAGATGTGGCTTGATGAAAATGTTTTCGGCCACGTACTCCAGGCCAAAACCGTCAGCAATGAAACCGTCGAACGGAATCGTCCAACGCTCGGCCCCCGTGGTTCCGTCCAGCAGGAAAACGTCGTGGTGGAATTCCTCGACGATATTGAACAGCAATGGTGCCTCCCAGACGAACCGCTGTGCCAACACCGCAGGTCCCTCCGCCGTCGGCGCCACGCCGATGACTGCCGTCGCGCCGCACCTCGTGATGCTAGTTTCCGTGAGGCCGTCCGAGTGCATCAAGGGGACGCTCCACATGGGCGTCCCAGAGGCTCCGCTGACGGCAATCAGGACATGGTACGGGCCGCAATAGGACGGTCCGAGCATCCACTGTGCCCACGCCACCGGGTCGACGAGACCGGGTCCGACTTGCCGGCACTCGAAATAGTCCGTGCAAAGAATGTCCATGGCAATGTCGTCAACACCGTCGCCGTCCACATCGCCGAGGATGTGTTCGAAGGATGCACTGAATTGGGGGTTGAGGATGGGGTCGAGGGTTTGGTCGCCTTGCATGGCAGCCGCCATGAACGCCGTTGCAACGTCGTGTGGCCCCGATTTGGCAGCCGTCAGGCTGGTCAGGAAGCGCGAATAAGGCCCGCCGCCGGGAATGGCCAAGCCCCCCTCGGGCATCGTCCAGTTCGTGCTTGGTGGCGATGAAGGAGGCATGGCAGGGGAATCCGCTGGCGCAGGTGGACGCGGTTCGTCATCGGTGGCGGCAAGGGCGTCGCCAGCGGGCTCGCTGCTGGTCCAGGGCTGGTTGGGTTGTCCGTCAGCAGCGAGGATCTCTGGCACGATGCCGTCTAGCACCGGTACCGAGAGGTCCATGTCGCCCGGCTCACCGCCTACGAGGCCTGGCGTGGGGATGAGAAAAATCACCAGCATGATGCCCAACGGATCGGCTCGACGCTTGGCCGCAGCGCGGCGGCGGCGCACCGCGGGTGCCAGGGCAAGCCCGCCGATGGTCCCCACGAGGGCAGCCGCCGCAGTGGCGATCAGCAGTTGCAACGGGGTCTGTATGAATCGGGCACCGTGGAACGCTGGATCTTGGAGGACATTGGCAGACAGGTCCATCGCCGAGCGGGCCGGAAGCGACCATTGCAAGTCGTCGGCTTGGATCACCCCGTAGCTGGGGTACAACTCGAATTGCCGCCAGAACGAGAAGCGCTCCATGTTCGTTGAGAACCACAAGGAGTCGCCTTGGACGCCGCATGCCGCAGCAAGCGAGACGAGATTCACGCCCAATGTGCTGCTTCCCTGCGCTGGCGCGTTCCAGAGAACATGTTGCTCGGAGGGGGCAGCGGTGTCGGCAACATGGGCGGGCTCGCCGCCCCATCGGACCATGGCCAGGCGCTCTGAATGACCCACGAAGGCTGCGGGAACGCCGTCGCCGCAATCGGCCATCATGCCGCGCAGGCCCCATGTTTCGTAGGTGGCGGCAACCTCGCCGGTGGTGCCGTCGATGCGGTCAAAGGCTGTCCTCGCGGTCGCCCGGAACACTTGCTCGGATCCGCCCGTGCCGATGCTGCGTGCGGGCATGACTGGGTCGCGAGTCCCATCGCCGTCGGCGTCGGATCCCAGCGCGTAGTACCATTGCCACTGCGCCATGGCGTATGCGACATCGCCTCCATGCAGGGCCTGTTCGCGCGTCCAGGCGCTTTCGCCGGTACGTGCATCCATGGCGACGATGCGGGCTGCCTTTGGCAGGTGCCCCGTGCTCTCGGAAGGAATGTCGGTGGTGGCTGCGGCGACCCGTTCTGGGCCCAGCGAGTGCAGGAAACCCCAGCCCTGAACGTTGGACTCCCACAGCGGCGCGCCGGTAGCGCCATCGAGGGGGGTAAAGTGGGTCCTGGCGGCACCATCGCGGGACGTGGTCGCGACTTCCTCGATGCCCAGCCATTGCGCGGCAACGTCAAGCACGCCATCGCCGTTCATGTCGGGGATGAGGCGTGCGTGGGTCCAGGTGAGGCGCTCGATGCTTTCCTCCGTTTCGGCCTTGGCTTCGACCGGCACAAGTGGGTGAACCTCGCTGCTCCACAGGGTATCGCCGTTACCGTTGGGGTTGCCGTCGATGGCCAGCACAGTCATGCCGCGACCGTTCTTGTAAGGCTGGTCGCCGGTTGCCAACTGCAATTCGTTGCCGCGGGGGTTGGCCATGCGGACCTGGTCAACGATGACGTCTGGTTGGCCGTCGCCGTTGAGGTCTTCGAGGCCCGCGATCCAGCTCAGCACAGTCTCGTTGCCTTCGGGTGTAACGTCGTGGCGCCAGATTTCGTGTCCCGTTCCGTTGTACATCCGGTAGTGCTCCGTCACGACGGCATCGATGCTCCAGATTTCGTTCTGCGTCGCCAATTCCACGAAGCCGAACCGATCCTCCACTTGGTTGAATGCCACATCGGTGGTCTTCAGTAGGATTCGCTTCCAGCCATCGCCGGTGATGACGTGGAATCCTGTCGGGATGCCTGCGTGGCGTTCATTGACGCTGGTTCGGAACAAGTCGGACGCGCGCAGGGATTCTTGTGGCAACCTGATGGTCCAGGTGACGTTGCCGTTGGCGCCATCGATGAGTTGTACCATGGCGTCGCCAAGCAGGAGCGACGGGGATCCAAGGAAGGGTGTTACGATGCCTCCGGGTCGCCCCTGTAAGCCCCAGGTGAAGATGTCGCAGATGCCGTCGCCGGTCCAGTCGCCCGCCATCGCCAGGTTGGGGGCTGCTTGGGGCTCTGGCAGGCCGGGGCGGGCCAGGGACAGGCCGCGTTCACTTTCGTAGATCATGAAGTACAGGCCGTCGGCGCGCCACAGTTCGCGTCCATCGGCGCCGCTACGGGCCGTGATGACGGTGCTGCCTTGCAGTGGTGCAGCGGAGCCGCCGGTTTGGAAGCCGTTTTCGACCAGATCCTCCACGCCGTCGCCGTTGAGGTCGCATGCCGGCATTAGGTCGCGGTAGATCGTATCCGGCGGTTCCAGGTACGCAGCTTGGCCGAGGCCTGGCATCGCAATCAAGGCAAGAAATGCAAGAGTTACCACAGATCTCACCGTCGCTCCACCCCTTGGGTACACGATCGGGACTGTGGGGAATGTTACTTAGAGCTAATCGCGTTTTAGATAATAAAGAGACATGATAATTAGAACACTCGTTGGCCTTAGTGGGGGAAACGAGCTTTCCGGGGCGTCAAGGCGCTGGATTTCAGCTTCCATGCAAGTCCGGCCCAACCATATATTCCGGCGGGCCTGCCCGCGCGTGGTCAAGGTCCACCTACGCACTCCCCTGCGCCCAACCGAAGTCGACGCCCGCGTCGTGGCGGCCGCCCTGCGGTTCTTCCCCGACGGCGAGGTGGACATCATTGACGGCGAGGTGTGGCTGCAGTCCAACGACCTGACGGAATTGCGCAACCGCATCTGGGAACTGCGCATCATCGATACGTTTCGCGGCCAGTACCTGCACGGCGTGTCGAACGATTTGGCCAGCAGCAAGTTCCGGCTGAGCAAGCAGGCGGCGTCCCAAGGTAAGCTGAGCTTCCCGCCGACGCCGCACGGCCTGGGGGACCTCGTCATACGGGTATTCGTCGAGGATGGCGACCCGTGGGCGGACGCCGTCGAACTCGCCTGGTGGCTGTGCCCCGAGACCAAGGATGGAGAAATTGTGGGCCTAACCGATTGAGCCGCCCTGCGGCCAGCAGCCCTGGCTCGGGAACTCCACCCAACCGGGCGGCCTCAATCCAGGTGAACGCACCACCCCCACCTGTGTCCCGGACCTAGGATGTCGCGCCCTGGGCGGCGTGGCCCCCAAGGTGCAATGCGTGCGGCACCGAGGCCGGGCACGGCTCCCAGGACCCGGGCCACCGCGGGGCGCATGACCCCCCAGAAGGGGTATCTGCGTGGAGCCTGCCCCGGTGCCACGGCTGCCGCCCCGGGGCCGACTTCGGCGGCAGAAGGGGGGAGCCCCCGGCGCCTTCGCGCCCAATTGGAAGGCTACCGCTTCCAGATGTACTGGCACGCCCGACACGAGTACTCGTTGGTGATCAGGTGCATGTCGACGTCGCGGTTGCCGCAGCGGGGGCATCGGAAGTAGACGAACGGTGTGCCGGCGCGTTTGCCTCGCCCGGGCCGCGTGTGCTTGGTGGCGCGCTTCTTGTGCTTCTGGCACGCCGAGTTGACGCAGTAGTAACGCTTGCCGTCGTCGGTGAGGTAACAGCCCAGCTTCTCGCAGACGGGCGGCAGCTTGGTGCCGAAGTACTTGTCCACCTGCTGGCCGATCTTGGGGGCGCCAGCGGGGGGCTCCGCCGGGGCATTGCGACGCAGGGCGTCGTCGAGCAATCGGCGGGCGCGGCGGGTGGCGGCGTCGGGTTTGTCTTCCTCCGGCTCGTCGTCGGGGGCGCCCCCACTGACCATGAGCAGGAGGAGGTTCAAGGGAGGGGGACCTCCAGGCTCATCAAGTCCTGGGCAAGGACCGTGGCGGGGAACGCGGCCCGGGCCTCGTCGAGGACCGATTCCGCGTCCTTGTACCGCGGCGAGATGTGTGTGATGGCGAGTTGCTGGACGCCTGCCTGGGACGCGGTTTCGGCGGCTTCGCGGGCCGTCATATGGCGCACCTCGCGGGCGCGGTCCACCAGATCGTGCGTGAAGGTGGCTTCGCAGATGAAAAGGTCTGCACCCCGGGCGGCCTCCACCAGCGACGCGCAGGGCTGGGTGTCGCCACTGTACACGATGCGGCGGCCGCGGCGGCCGGGGCCAAGTACCTGATCCGGGCTGATGGTGCGACCGTCTGGAAGATCGACGGCCTGGCCCCGCTGGAGGCGGCCGAAGAGGGGGCCTACGGGGACGCCCAGTTCGATGGCTTTGGGGCGGTCGAAGCGGCCGGGCCGGGTGGCCTCCTGAAGGACGTAGGCAACGTTGTCGATGGAGTGGTCGGTCTGGTGGACCTCCACGCGGTAGCCGTCCATTTCCATGGTGTCGCCGGGA
>JBFIJP010000115.1:0-10816 GCA_041600695.1 Thermoplasmatota archaeon
CGGCGCCCACCGCGTCGAGTACCGCGCCACCGATGTGGCCGGCAACGTGGAGGAAATCCGCAGCGTCGACCTGAGCCTTGACACCGTGGCACCGGACACCAGCCATGTGCTGGACCCGCTGCCCAACGCCAACGGCTGGAATGTCCAGGATGTCCTGGTGACCCTGAACCCCCGTGACGCCACCAGTGGCGTTGCCACCACGTTCTACCGCGTGGACGGCGGCGACTGGGTCGAAGGCACCGCGGTGACGGTATCCGGCGAAGCGGTCCACACCGTGGACTACTACTCGCGTGACGTGGCCGAAAACGAGGAGGCTGTGCGCAGCGCCGTCGTGAGCATTGACGTGACCGTGCCCGAAGTGACCCACACCCTGACCGGGACCGTGGGCGACGCCGGCTGGTTCCGCAGTGCCGTCGAGTTGGTTCTTGACGCCACGGACGCCACCAGTGGCGTGGACCAGACGTTCTACACCGTCGACAGCGCCGGCGAAGAAGTCTACACCGCAGCGGTCACCATCACGGGAGAGGGGGCCCACAGCGCCTCCTACCGCACGGTTGACCTGGCTGGCCTCCAGAGCGATGTCGGGTCCCTGGACCTGAGCATTGACACGGTGGCACCCACCACCACTCTGGACCTGACGGGTCCCCTGGGTGGCGGCAACTGGTTCTTGGACGCCGTGACGGCCTCCCTGAGCGCCGTCGACGCCACCAGTGGCGTGTCGAAGATCTTCTACAGCCTGGATGGCAGCGACTTCGCCGAATACACGGGCGAGATCGCCGTCACTGGCGATGGCGTACACTCCCTGGCCTACTTCGCCCGGGACGCGGCCGGCAACGTTGAAGCAACGACGACCGGCACCATCTCCATCGACACCACTGCCGCCAGCACCGTCGCGAACCTGCTCGGATCGCTCGGCAATGGCAACTGGTACGTCAGCACGGTTAACGTGGTGCTTACCGCCACCGACGCACACAGCGGCGTGGACTTCATCGAATACAACGTCGATGGAGCCGGCTGGGAAACCTACACCGGCGCCGTGCCGGTCCCGGCCAGCGGTTCCCACATCGTTGACTTCCGGGCCACGGATGTCGCCGGCAACGTCGAGGAGGTCGGCTCCATCGACTTCCGCATCGACGTGACCGACCCCGTGTCGCTGCTGCACCTGGCTGGAACCCTGGGCGACGCCGACTGGTACACCAGTGCCGTCGACTTCACCCTGAGCGCCACCGACACGCCCTCCGGCGTGGACCGCATCGAATACCGCCTCGACACCGGCGCCTGGCGCACGTACAGTGCCGCCGTGCCGGTCACCGCCGACGGACTGCACGAAATCCGCCACTTCTCGGTGGACAATGCGGGCAACCAGGAAGCAGTGAAGCGCACCGACATCAAGATCGACGCCACCGTCCCGACGACCCTGGCGACGCTCACCGGTGCCTTGGGCAACGACGGCTGGTACCTGGGCGACGTGCGTGTTGCCCTGGAGGCCAGCGACGCCATGAGCGGCGTGCGCGAAATCCAGTACCGTCTCAACGACGGCGACTGGACCACGTACACCAGCGCCCTGACCATCAGTGCTGAGGGCCTCACCGACGTGGACTTCCGCGCCATCGACGCGGCGGGCAACGTGGAGCCTTCCCAGCGCGTCCGCGTCAGCCTGGACCCGACGGCTCCTGCCTCCGAGCTGGACATGATCGGAACCCTGGGCAACGGCGATTGGTTCCTGGGCGATGTGAGCCTCGAACTGAGCGCCACGGACGCCACCAGCGCTGTGCGGGAAATCCGCTACAGCCTGGACGGTGCCGGCTTTGAAGTGTACTCCGGAGCCATCGCCGTGACGGCCGACGGCGTGCACACCATCCGCTGGCAGGCAGAGGATATCGCCGGCAACGTGGAGGCCGTGCAACAGGCCACCGTCAAGCTGGACGCAACCGTCCCCGAGACCCAACTCGACATTCTGGGTCCCTTGGTGGACCTGGGCACCCAGTTCGTCACCAGTGCGACGACCTTCACGCTGGCGGCAACCGACGCCACCAGCGATGTGGCTGCCATGCAGTACCGCATCGACGGCACCAAGTGGACCGCCTACGAAGGACCCTTCAGCCTGGATGGCGCTGACGGCGCGCGCCTCATCGAGTACCGTGCCATCGACGTGGCCGGCAACACGGAGCCCGCCAACGAGTGGGATGTGACGCTGGACAACACGGCGCCAACGGTGGACCTCGGCTTTGCCGGACCCCACGTGCTGGATGATGTGCTCAACTTCGTCACCGGTAGCACGCAGATTATCCTCACCGCCAACGACGGCGGCGTGGGTGTGGCCAACATCCGCTACCAGCTCGACCAACTGGCCGAGCGTGACTTCCGCAGCTTCGCGCTGACGGGAGCCGATGGAGCCCACGCAGTGCAATACTTCGCACAGGACCTGCTCGGAAACCGCGCCGACACCCAGATGGTGGAGTTGTTCCTCGACAACACGGCGCCCATATCGGCGCTGCTGGAGGGCCTGCCCAACCACGTGAACACCGACGGCATCGTGTACGTCACCTCGCACACGCCCATGGACTTGCAAAGCGATGACCCCGCGCCTGGCGGCGACGCCGTCGGCGTGGATGTCATCGAGTACCGCATGGACGGCGGCGCCTGGACGCCCTTCACCGACAGCTTCGAAGTGGCCACCGGCATCGAGGCCGTCACCGTTGAGTTCCGCGCCGTGGACCGCCTGGGCAACCTGGAAGCCACGCAGGCACGCGAGTTCCGCGTGGACGACATCGCGCCCGACCTGGCCATCCTGAGTCCAAGGCCGGCTTCGATCACCGTTGGCGACCAGACGTACGAGACGGACAGCGACGGCGACGGCATGCCCGACGTCCTCGAGGCCATCCTCGGCACCGACCCGCACACCAAAGACAGCGGCGTGGACCCCCACCAGACCCTTCCGGGCTGGGGTGAGCTCACCAGCCGCGCCTACGCCGTCGAGGGGAGCCTGGTGCTCTTTGACCTTGACGCCGTGGACCGCGGCGGTCAGTTCCCCGTCGGCGTGAAGGAGTTGCAGTTCTACCTGAACGGCGAACTCCAGTCGGTGGATACCGGTGCCCCCTACGAGTGGGGCTGGGACACGGCAGGCCTGATGGCTGGCGAGTACCAGATCCGCGTGGTCGCTGTCGACCACTTGGGCAACGCCAACGAGGCCAGCATGATGCTGTACCTCCTGCCTGGCTCGACCGAGACCGCCGCCGTGGCGGCTGTCGAGGCCATCGAGGCCGCCAAGCCCGAGGAGCCTGAGGAATAAGCGCCAGGCGCCCCCTTTTCCCTTCTATCCTTCCACTCCCCCTCCTTCCTTTCCTTCCTCGGCTGTTTCTTTGCGCCCCCCGGGGGCCCCGACGATCCATCGAACAGGTTATCTAGGGGCCTTTTGTGGGCGGCTCGCTGGCGCAGGCAACACCGTTGCCCGTTCCTGCACGAACGTCCGGCAACGGCCCATCCGGCCGCCCCTTGTGGGCCGCCATCTCGGCCGCTCCACTCCGGGCGCCTCTTTCGCATTCGCTCTCTGCTCGCGCAGTCTAGCAGCCAGTCCGGCGGCCCTTGTGGGCCGCCATCTCGGCCGCTCCACTCCGGGCGCCTCTTTCGCATTCGCTCAATCTGCTCCCGTAGTGTAGCGGCCAATCATAACGGACTCTCACTCCGTTGACCCGGGTTCAAATCCCGGCGGGAGCATACGACCGTAGGGAGGATGCTCCCGCCGGCTCCGAGCGCCAAAGGCGCTTGGAATCAAACCGGCAGGGAGCACTAAATCTGTGGAGAAACCGAGTGATGTGGCAGGCCCCGGGCGCCACGAAGTGGTCCCGCGGAGCGTCAAGAGTCACGTAGCCCGGTGTGGCGCCGACTAATCACCCGGCCCCCCCGAAACGTCCTCTCGCGTGAAGTGCCAGCCGGACATTTTTGGGACCGCGAATCCTAGGTCCACGGCGGCGTCGGCGAGGGCCGCCGATGCCTGTCGATTGGAGTGTTTGCGGGCGCCCCAGTGGACGTACGCGACGGAGTCATCGGGGGTCACCCAGAAGAGGTCCGTGTCGGCCAAGTCTCCGCGCCACACCCGTTTGGCGACGGTGTCGAGAAAGAACTCCCACTCGTTTTGGACTAGGGTCACTTGGCCGTTGTGGGGCAACAATCCCGTCGGTTGACCCTCGGGTCGTGTCGTGAACGCAGGCAGACCCCCTAGGTCATCGAGGAGCGCCGCGGCCCTGGTTGGACCCAGATAGGGCAGCCCGTGCAGGGTGCCAGCCGCCGGACTGCCGCCTGGTCCCACATGCAGTGCCCGGGGCCGGCCGGTGGAAAGCAACTCGTGCGCGAAATCCCGCGATTCGGTGCCGTTCAGGCCGGTCACCCTGCTGATGAAGGCTAGAAGCGGCGGTTCCAGGCCGCCGTTGTGGCCTTCGGCCCGCCATGCCGTGATGCTCTCGGGGTCCAATTGTAGCCAAATGCGTGCCCCGCCGTCGGCGGCGCGTTCGACCCAGCGTACCAGGCGCAGGTCAGCTGGCTCCCCCCATGCCTTCTCGATCTCGGCGTGGTCGAAGGGCAGCACAACCGGTGGAGGGTCGGATCCGGGGCTGTGAACGACCTCCACCGCGGCCGTCATGTGCCATTCGACGCGCACCACATCGAAGCCGGCCCACTGGCCATCCTCGGGCAGGCGGTGGTAGAGGCCGGGGTCATTCCACCAGGGTGAAACCTGGTAGTGTGCATCGTCAAGCCCCATTTCATAACGCCACTCGAAGCAGCCGGCCAGAAGCATGCTTGCGATGATCGCGGCCAGGAGGCGCACGACGGTCCAATGGCACGCCGGCCTTTACATGATCGCCGTGCGACTTGGTCCGTTGCGCAGCCATCGACCGGCGGCTCGGCACGGCGCCGGGGCATCGGTGGGGTGGGTCGGGGCGTTTAGGCGCCCACAGAACGGCCAACGGTGCCCTTATGACGACCCGGTCGGCTCCGCCCCCATCTGGCGTACGCCAGACATGGTGGTTGCTTTGCGAACTCATCTAACTGTAGCCGTTCTCTTGCTAGCGGGTTTTGCTGCTTCGATCCAAGTGGTCGGACACGCGGAACGACCGACCGAGTTCCCCTCGGGAGATGGCCAGGTGCCGGTTTACCGCACCGATGGCCCCGAACTTGTCGTCTGCAAGCCGGACAGCCTTGACCGGGTGCAGCATTACCCCGCCGAGAAGCTCCGCGCAATGGTGCATCTCTTTGGCCACTGCCAGGACAAGGGCTTCGAGCACCTGCAGGACGCGGTCAACGCCGTCACGGAGCCCGGCACGCGAATCCTGATGATGCCGGGCCTGTACCAGGAGGAACCGTACGCCGGGCCGTCGACGGGCGACTGCGCCCAGTACGAAGACCGCAAGATCATGTCCTACGAGGAGCACTGGGCTTGCCCCAACGTGCAAAACCTGGTGGCTATCCTGGGGGACTCGCCGGACGACGAAGACTCGGCGTGCACGTGGGAGCCCCGCTGTAACCTCCAGATTGAAGGCGTCGGCCTGACGCCGGAGGAGACCATCCTGGATGCCAACTGGAACAAGCTGAATGCCCTGCGCGCTGACCGTGCCGATGGCATCTACCTGTACAACTTCCTGGTCCAGAGGACCGATTTCAACTCTGTCTACATCCTTGAGACGGACGGCTTCGTCATCGACACCCACGTGACGCGGTGGAACTACGAGTACGGCTACCTGACCTTCGCCGTTGACCACGGGCTCTACATCAACTGCGAGAGCTACGGCAACGGCGACTCGGGCATCTACCCCGGCAGCGCAAGCGACCTGCACGGCGCCCGCCACAGCGTCGAGATCACCCAGTGCAACAGCCACCACAACGCTCTGGGCTACTCCGGCACCGCGGGCAACTCGGTGTACGTGCACCACAACAAATTCCACCACAACGCCGCCGGCATCGCCACCGACAGCCTGTTCCCGGACCACCCGGGCCTGCCTCAGGACTCTGGCCGTTTCGTGCACAATGAGATCTACTCGAACAATGAGAATTACTTCGACAACTGGCTGCCTGGGGGTGCCTGCCACAAGCCATTGCGGGAACGGGGCATCGAGGAGGGCGTCGTTTGCCCGGTTATTCCCCTGCCCGTTGGCACTGGCATCATGATCGCCGGCGGCAACAGCAACCGGATCGTTGACAACCACATCTACGACAACTGGCGCTACGGCACCATGCTCTTCGGCGTGCCGGCGTTCTTCCGCGGCGAGGACGGCGGGCTCGACATGTTCTGCGCCGTCGGCCGCCAGGACCCTGCGTGCCTGCAGCCCACCCCCGACGACCTGGCCCAGTCCGCGGCCGTCCAGTTCGACACCAGCCACGACAACTGGTACATTCGCAACCAGATGGGTTACGCACCGGCGTCCCACGACCACGGCCACGACAGCACCCCCGGCCAGGGCGAGTACCACCCCAACGGCATTGACCACTGGTGGGACGAGCAGGGCCAGGGCAACTGCTGGCAGGACAACGTGTACGGCCCCGGCGGCATGCGGGGCGATCCCATGGACCCGATCCTGCACATGCCGACCTGCGGCGAGTGGGACCCGGTCAACACGTGGCGGCCCCCGCACCCGCGCCTGCTGACCATCGTTCCCTGCAACGAATACAGTACCAACGGTAACACGCATCCAGAAGGGTGCGACTGGATGGAGGACCCGGAAGAGCCCACTGCCTAGCTGGACATCCAGGCCCCGGGCGGAGGCGAGCGGCGCCCCTCGCCTGGTGCCTCCTCTACCACGGCCTTGGACCTCAGGGTTGGTCTGGTTCGAACGGGGCGTTTCGGAGACCCCTGCCCCCAGCCTGTCCCCTGCCCCTAGGCCGCCACGACCGCCTCGGAAGCAACCTCGACGCCCTTCTGGCGCAGCGCCGCGGCCACCAGGCCCTTGAACAACGGACCCGGATTCTCGGGGCGACTGTTGAATTCGGGATGGAACTGACCGCCAATGAAGAACGGATGGCCCCCGTCGCCGGAGCGGGGCAACTCCAGGATCTCCATAATCGGCCGGTCGGGCATGCGGCCGCTGAAGACGAGTCCGGCCTCCTCCAGGCGGGGGATGTACACGGGGTTCATCTCGTAGCGGTGGCGGTGTCTCTCAGCGATGGTTCCGGCGCGGTAGAGCTCATGGGCAAGGGTTCCCTCGCCCAAGACGCACTCGTACGAACCAAGCCGCATTGTGCCGCCGAGATCCTGGATCTCGTATTGCTCCGGCAGGATGCAGATGACCGGGTGCTGGGTGTTGCGGTCCATCTCTGTCGAGTTGGCCCCGGCCAGACCGCACACGTTGCGCGCGTACTCAATGATGGCAAGCTGGAAGCCCAGGCAGATTCCCAGAAAGGGCGTGCCGCTCTCCCGCGCGTGCTGCACGGCGACGATTTTACCCTCGGTGCCCCGGCTGCCGAAACCCGGACCCACGAGAATGCCGTCGGCATTGTGGACCGCCTGCCAGGCGGAGGTCTGGTCGGCTTCAAGATCCTCGCCCTCGACGAAGTCAATGTGGACTCGCGTATTGAGGGCCGCGCCGGCGTGCCGCAGTGCCTCCGTGATGCTGAGGTAGCTGTCCGCCAGATCGGTGTACTTGCCCACGAAGGCGATGTGAATCTCGTGTTCGGGTTCAAGCACCCGCTCGACGAAACGTTTCCAAGTAGCCAGGTCGGGCTCCCGGGCGGGGAGATTGAGACGCTTCGCCACGAAATCTGAAACGCCCTGCTCCTCCAGAACCAGGGGGACCTGGTAGATGCTCTTGGCGTCGTGCGCTGAAATGACGGCTGATTCGTCGACATCGCAAAACAAGGCCAGCTTCTCGCGCGTGGATTGCTCCAGGGGGCGCTCGGACCGGCACACGATCATGTCGGGATCCACACCGACGGCTTTCAGATCGCGCACGGTGTGCTGCGTCGGCTTGGTTTTTTGCTCGCCGACGGCACCCATCACGGGCACTAGGCTGCAATGCACGAACATGCAGTTGTCATCTCCGACATCACGGTGCAGTTGCCGCACGGCCTCAAGAAACGGCGCCGACTCGATGTCGCCCACGGTGCCGCCGACCTCAACCAGGCACACGTCGGCCCCTGACTCGTCTGCGACGCGACGGATCCAGTCGCGGATTTCATTGGTGACGTGGGGAACGATCTGGACGGTCTTTCCGAGGTAGTCCCCGCGGCGCTCTTTTTCGATGACGTTGCGGTAGACCTTTCCCGTCGTGATATTGTTGTCACGGGCCAGATGCAAGTCCAGGAACCGTTCGTAATTGCCGAGGTCCAGGTCCGCTTCGCCGCCGTCGTCGAGGACAAAAACCTCGCCGTGCTCGAACGGGTTCATGGTCCCGGCGTCAATATTCAGGTAGGGGTCAATCTTGACCGCGGTCACGGACACGCCGCGAGCCTTCAACAGGCGACCGATGGAGCTGGTTGTGATCCCCTTGCCGAGGCCAGAAAGAACTCCGCCAGTCACGACGACGTATTTCGTCATGCTCAACGGGAACCGACCTACGAGGCAATTCCATTTAGGACTTCCCGTGGCCGCCAGCGGGATGGCCGGCTGGCCCGGACCGGGCCGGTCGCAGGCTCCGTGCTGGCGCCGGTGTCTCCGGCCCCCTGGCCCCAGCGCTTATGCACGCAAGTGGCTTCGACGGCCACGTGCCCGTGACCCGCCTGGTCCTCAAGACCGTCGAAGCCCGCCGCTATCAGGACACCCAGGCCAACACGCAGATCCGCGTGGACCACAACTCGAACCTGTCCCACGTTCGTCGCCTCGGGGATGACGAGATGGAGGTCGAATTCGGTTACACCACGAGCTACGGCCCGCTTGGGCTGGTCAAGGTCGAGGGCACCCTGGCGCTGGCTGCTGACGGCGCCGGCGTTGCCGCCGACGAGTGGGCCAAGACCCGCAACCTGCCACCGGAACTGGCCCAGCAGGTGCACGGCGCCATCATGACTGCCTGCGTTCCCGAGGCCGTGGGACTGGCCAAAACCATCCGGCTGCCGCCACCGATTCCCCTGCCGCAGATTCGCTTCAATGCCCAGGGCGACGCCAAGGCCGGCGGGCGCCCCGGCGACCAGCACGCCCCCGAAATCGGCTGAGGCAGGCGAAGCCCTGAAGCACCGCTGAGGTCGCGGCTGGAGGCTGGCCGATCCGCCGCAGGTCGGGTCGCCAAACCAAGCGCTTAAAGACAGCCCTCCAGTTGGATCGACAGAAAGGATGCCCCATGGCTCGCACGATCGAACGCCGCCGCACGACGACGACCACCCGCCGTGTGAGCACCGAAGGCGCTGACCAGCTAAAGCAGAATATTAGCCACATCGCAGACGAGCTAACGCGCGTCCGCGACCAGGCTCGCCAAGAGGTGGACAGCCTGGAACGCATCCGCGGAATGCTGGATGTGGGCTACCTGAACGACCTGATCTCCAACATTGAAGCGCTGGAGGAGCGCATGGAGGAGATCGAACGCGAGGCCCTGCAATCCCGCGGCGACGCCGAGGGACTGCGCGGTGAGCTTGAACAGGAGCAGGAGCGACTCGCCAAGCTCTGGGATGCGTACAAGACCCAGGAAGACGAACTCAACCGCGTGAAGCGCGACTACCCCCTGATGGAGGAGAAGCTCTTCGACCGCGAGCGCAACATTGACCAGTTGCGCAAGGAAATCAGTCGCCTCGAGCCGCTGGCCAAGTACAAGGACCAGTTCGACCGGCTGTCCCACGATGTCGAGACGCTCGAAGAGGAAATCGAAATCCGCGAGCGCGACATCGAGAAGGCCAATCGCACCATCCGCGACATGGAGGATGAGCTGGGCTCCCTGCGTGAGGTTAGCAACCTGCAGCCGCGCGTCGAGGACCTGGAGCGTCAGTTGGAGGAGGAGCGCGAACGCCTCGCCAAGCTATACCGCGTCTATGAGGATCTTGAGTCCGAAAAGAAGGACTTCGAGCACCGCATCGACGACTGGGAGGCTTGGTTTGCCAAGAACCGGGCTGCCTTCGAGGCGGTCTGCAAGGCGACCTCCACGGCCCCGGCGTAGGGCCAATTTCTCCCTTTTCCTATCCTCTCATTTTGATGCCACCGTTTGAATGTGCAAGCTAGCGGCGGCTCTTCCAAACGCGCCACGGAACGCTGAGGCTGTGGCCCCAGACGCGTCGGCGAGGGGACGGTCCGCCTGCGCCGCGGCAGCGGCCTCGCTCGATGGCATCCACCACATCATCAAGCGTCTCCGGGACTTCATCGAAGGCGGTGTAGGCCGTGCCGATCTCGTGGACCAGGTGGGCGTCGCTGCCCCCGATGGTGGACACGCCGAGGTCGCCGCACAACACGGCCAGATTCTCCATCACGGTGCGACGCTCTCGGGCGTTGTGTGATTCAACCACATTGACGACGCCATCCTCCACCCGTCGCCGCAGGGTGGTGGGGCCCACGCCTGACAGGAGTCGTAGCGGGTGGCTGGGTGCGGCGACGCCGCCTGCCTCCCGGGTTGCCTCGATGGTTTCAGGCAGGCTGCGTTTGGCTGGCACGTCGCCGGAGACGCCCAGGGCCAGCACGTGGCCTTCGATGCTGCTAACCTCGATGCCCGGGAGAATCATCAGGCCTGTCTTGGCTGCGGCCTTGCGCGCCTCGGCGTGGCCGGCACGGGTGTTGTGGTCCGTGATGGCGAAGCCGTCCAGGCCCGCCGCCTTGGCCGCCTTGGCCAGTTCGAGGAGGGTGCCTCGAGCGTCCGCCGAGCGGTGGGAGTGGACGTGCAGGTCGAGGCGGAACGCCGGCTCGCGCATGCTACCG
>JBFIJP010000116.1:0-10802 GCA_041600695.1 Thermoplasmatota archaeon
CCCTCAAGGCCCAGCCAAAGGCCTTCCCATTCCTCGTGGGCGTGCCAGTGCTGGCCAGCGTTGAAAAGGGCGATGCCGGCGTCCAGCCGTGGATCCGCCCACGGCGCCTCCACCGGCTCCGCCCTGGGGTGGCGCCGGGTGTTGATGGGCGCGCTGCCCGGGGAAGTCACAGTCCTGCCAGGGTGTGTGGTCTTAGAGGCTGCGCGGGATGACGTGGGCTGGACGTTGGTCGTCGGGGTCGGGGCCGAGGTCGGTTTCGTCGGCGTGGCCGCGGCGCAACTTGCCGCCGTCGGTGCCAAGCTCGCCGCGGATTTCATAGGTCCAGAGCGACGCCAGACGATCGCCGTCGCGGTCCCGCGGCGCCAGCAGGCAGCCATGGAGCACGATTCGACTGGGGTTGGAACTGCTGTCCACCTTGACGCCGTTCGTGCAGGTCTGCGCGGCGCCGGGGGCGCCCAGGCCCACCGGTTCCCCGTCCTGGTCGGGGTCGTCATCGATGGGGGTGCTACCGTTGCCGTCCGTGCCGGTGCCATCGTCACCGTTGTCCTCGCCAGTGCCGTCGCCAGCGCCGCTGTCATCGTCGCCGTCGCCTGTACCTTCGCCGCCGTTGCCAGCGCACTGTCCGCCCTGGCCGTGGTTGGCGCCCTGGCCGGCGCCCTGGCCGTTGCCGCAGTTGCCGGCATTGGGATCACCCGCGCACGGCTGGCCGTTCCCGTTGCCATGGCCTTGGTCATTGCCTTGGCCATTGCCCTGGCCCTGGCCCTGGCCGCGGCCCTCGTCGCCGCTGGGCGTGCCGCCCGAGTCATCGGGGCCCGGGGTTTCGCAGCCTTCGTGGCCGGCGGAGGCCGTCGGCACGAGCAGGCTCGCCAACACCAGCAGGGCCGCAACGAGCAGGTTTTGCGCGGTACGCATCAAGCCGGCCCACTATCAACATGATATCAGGCTTGTGGGTGGCCGAGGCGAATCCGGCAGGGCCCGGACAATCCCCGGCACGACACCGACCCCAGGCGAACCGAAAAAAAACAGGGAGGGAAGAAGGAGGTGGAGGGGTGGTGGTGTCCTATGCGTCCACGAAGAACGTCAGCCAGACGATATCGAAATCGCTCGCGGTGGCGCCGTTGGCTCCAAAGGAGCCCCCGGAGTAGCTGTCGTTGCCGCCCAGATCCACGAAGCCGGCCACCGCGCGGCCATCGGAGACCACCCGGCCTTCCGCCGCACTGGCAATCGCACCCGTGGAGAGGGCCGCCGCGTTGGCCGACCCATCACACGCGCCGGTCGCGGTAGCCGTAACCCCGCTGCTGGCGCCCGCGCCGAGGGCGTACGCATCGTCGCCTCCAAGATCCAGCGCAACACCAGCCGCCGCCGTGGTCGCATGGCCTTGTCCCAGCGCCGTCGCCGTCACACCCGCCAGGCTCACAGCCGAACTGGACGCGCAGGCACCGCTGCCGGAACTGAAGGACCAGGCCCCGCCGCCGGCGTGGGCTGACGCAGCCAGCTTGCTGGCATCATGGCCCATGCCACCAAGGTAGGCACCCAGACCATTGGTGTCGCCGCGACCCTGACCCTCGGAACGGGCCGTAGCGGGGCCGAAGCTAACCGCGCTGCTGGAAGCCGCGGCGGCGCCCTCCTTGGCGCGCGCCTGGGCAAGCGCCTGGGAGAGCGCCTGGGCGTACGCATCGCTGAGCGCCTGGGCAACCGAAGTGGCCCGGGCGACGGCTTGGGCAATGGCCACCGCGATGGCCGTGGCGATGGCCGTGCACGAGGCTGAAGTCGAGCCCTCCACTTCCACACTGCACATGGCCTCCGCCACCGCTTGCGCGATGGCTGTCGCCTGCTTGGACGCGACTCCTTCCGCCACCGCCGTTGCGTACGCCTCGGCAGCGGCCACCGAAACGCTCAGGGCCTGGGCGAGCGCCTCGGCCTGGGCGAACGCCTGAGAACCGGAGGTCGCGACGCCCACCGGCCGCGCGGCGGCGTGCATGGACACCCGGTCGCTGCCGGTTCCCTGCACCGTTGAAACGACGGTCTTGCAAGCCTCGTCCGGGTCATCGGGAGCGGGGCCGTGGTTGGACTGGCCAATGACATCGATCCGATGCGCCAGGAGGTCGCTGGCCGCGATGTCGGCGATTTCGCCGACGCGGCCAATGGCGACCGCATCAATGTCCACGACCGGGTCCACGACGGGAGTCACCGGCAGGGTGGGGCCCTCTGGATGGGGGCACTCGATATGCACCACCTTGTCGCAAAGAACCAGGGCATCGCCTGGCCCGCCCGGGGTTTCGACCGCTGTATCCAGCAAGGCGAGGATGAGCTTGGTTTCGTCGGGGAAGGCAGGGGTGCCAATCGGCTCGCGAAGTGCGGGGACGCCAGGCGTTTGGGGGATCCGTTCAAGGGCTTCACAATCAACAGCCGAATCGCCGCGCGCGAAGATGCCCACGCCGTTCAGGCTGCCGTAGCCCTGCCCCAGTGCCGTGGCCGTGGTGGCTCCAACACTGGTCGCCGTGGCGGATGCCGCCGCCGCCAGCGCCTCTGCGTTGGCGAAGGCTCCAGCCAACGCCTGGGCAATGGCATCCGCGGAGGCCCCGGCGAGGGCCCGGCTGTACGCCGATCCGAAGGCCTCGGCCACGGACGACGCATTGGCGTTGGCTTCAGCGTCACAGTCGGGGGCCTCGGCCAGGATCAGGTCCGTGACCTGTCCCACGAAGTCACCGCTGAGCGTCTCATACCCGCCATCCGTCTGGTCCGCCTCGTACTGCATCGACTGGGCTGCGGGTCCCCCCGAGCCAGCCTGGATGGCGACGATCTTGTAACCGCCCGCGGCCAGAGCGCCGACGACGGTCTCGAAGTCAAGATCGTCCGCCGTACCAGCCGTGGCGTCCGGGCCCGGGTCGCCACCGTAGTTGGTGGGGGCATAGAAGTCCAGATCGTGCGCAGGAGCATCAGCGAAGTGAACGATGACGCGGGTGCTGCCGGCGCGCCAGGCGACACTCGGGTCAGCGCCGCTCTCGTAGAGGGCACGGGTGACCGACTCGGGCCAGTCCGCACCGCCGGCGGCGGACAGCCCGTTGATGGCAGACTGAACAGCAGCCGTGTTGGACGTGATGGGCTGGTCGAGCATCCAGGGGTAGTCGCTTGAACCGCCATACGTTGTGGCGTACCCGGGGTAGCTGAAGAAACCGCTGTAGTCCCGGTAGTCGGCGACACCAAACTGGGTGCCGGGGACGGCTGCGATGACATCGTTCATGATCTGGGTGGCGCCCGCCTTGGCGGAACTGATGACGTTGCCCATGGAACCCGTCGTGTCAAACACGAAGAGTACGTCGAAGGTGCTCTGGCTCACCGTGCATTCCACAATGTCCTGCTGGTAGTCCGTCACGATGGACAGGGCATTTCCGTTGCCGTAGGCGAATGAGTAGGCAAAGCTGCTGGCGGCCGCCTGCGAGAAGCTGAAGGCATCCGAGTGCGCCAGCGCCGTGGCGGACGCACCGGCAGCGCTAGCGGCAGCCGAGAGCGCCTGCGGGGTCGCAACGGCCTCCATCATGAAGTCGTCGCTGCCGACCAGATCCACCAGGGCGCCGGCGCCGTTGACGCTGCCGAAGCCTTGTCCGAGGGTATCGGCGATTCCGTCACCCACGGAAGCCTCCGCCTCGCTGACCGCTGTGGCGTGCGCCGTGGCCGCCGCATCGGCGATGGTGTAGCTGAAGCTTGAAGCCAGGGAGCCCGACTGGGCCGCCGCGGAAGCCGAGTAAATGCCGTTGGTGAACGTCGAGTCGGCGGCGCCTGCCACCGCCGTGGAGTCGCTCCTTCCGTGCTGGAAGTCCAGGCTGTAGGCGATGGCAATCGAGGACGCGTAGGCGAGCGCCGACGGCGTGGCGATGGCGTTGAGTTCGTACGCATCGTTGCCCCAGGCGTCCACGAGGCCGCCGACGCCGTTTTCGAAGCCGTAACCCTGGCCTCGGGCGCTGGCAATGGCATCGCCCGCATGGGACTCGGCGTGGCTCTCGGCGTGGGCCTTGTCAGTCACTGCGGACTGGACGAAGGCGGAGCACGACGCGAAGGCCTGGCTGAAGGCCCCGCCAAACTGGTAGTCCGCCGCCGAGCAGAAGCGCTCCACGAAGTCGACGGAGACACTGAACGCCGCACTGTCCTGCACGCTGGCAGCACTGGTGGTGGCGTCGGCGCGGGCGCTGTAGAGGTCGTCGCCGAGGCTTCCAATGAGGCCACCGCGACCGCCCTCTTCACCCGCTCCCTGGGCCAGCACATCGCTGGTGGCGTCGCCGGCCCAGCCGGTAACGAAGGCGAAGGTTCCCGCGAAGGCGGTGGCGTACACCTGGTTGGCGTCGCTGGCCGCGAGGCTCAGGACACCCTGGCCTTCCCGTTCTCCGGCACCCTGGCCGTGGGCGACGGCGGTCATGCTTCCACCAGCGAAGTCCATGCCGCCGGCAGACAGGATGAGCAGGTTGCGGCCGGCCAGATCCGCCAGGGCGCCGGAGCCAAGAATGGACCCATAGCCCTGGCCGCGCACATCGTGGCTTCCATCGTTCATGCCGAAGGAGGTCATGATGTACGTGTCCGAGCCGCCAGCGTCCACAATGGCGCCAGCGCCGCCGGCAGGTTGACCAAAGTCGCGGGTGCCGGACCCCTGGCCCGTGATGGGCAGGTTGCCGATGCCGGGCATGAGGTAGATGTCATGGCCCAGGCCGCCTGCTACTAGGCCGGCGCCGGTTGCGCCGTACCCTTGGGACCAGGTTCCCGAGAGGAGGAAGTCGTCGCCCTCCAGGCGCAGGAGCGCACCGGCGCCGGTGACGCCGGCTCCCTGGCCCAGGGCCAGCGTGAAGAAACTGTCCCGTCCGGATTGGTCCACGAGGACGCCGAAGCCCCCGACGCCGACCCCCTGTGCCAGCACCGGGCTGGTGTAGGTATCGCCGTCGGGCAGGGCACCCAGGTTGAGGTCGATGAGCGCACCGATACCAGCGATGCCCGCGCCGTGGGCGCAGCCACTGGCGGAGTACGTGTCAGCTCCATCAGCGTCGATGACGATGGCGTTGCATCCGTAGGCGCCGGTGTACGCGTCGCTGCCGGCCAGATCAATGGTCAAGGCCGCGGTGGGGCTGGAGTGGGTCGTTCCCGCGGGACCACCCAGGATGAATTCGTCGAGGTTGTAGATCTCAAGGACGCCGGGAATGTCAACGTCGGGCCCGGGGGTGCCGCTGAATTCGATCGACATGCCAGCGGCAAACTCGCCCGAGGAAAGAATCGCGATGACCTCATCCAGCGCGGGCCCAAGTGCGAGTGCCAGCGGCGCCAACTCCGTGGCGCGGGGCAGGGCATCGGGGCGGGCCTGGTAGAGCGCCAGCATCTGCGCCCAGTCGTGGGCCTCGGCTGCGACCGCCAACTGGGCTGCCCAAGCCATCAGCGACCCGTCAGGAGGGCCGGCAAGCGCCAGCAGCCCGATGACCTGGGCCAGCGCCGCATCCAGCGCCGGATCAAGGACGGGCACGGGAGCGGCAAGTGGATCGCCGCCGATGGCCGCCAGGTAAGCCGACGCCGCGTCGGCCAGCGTTGCAGGCAGGGGGCCCGCATACGGCTCGGCGTCCAGTGCGAGCCCGTCAGCCAGAGCCTCCATGGCCTCCCGGATGGTGGCGGGATTGGGGGCCCAGATTTCCTTGGCCAGACGAAGTGTTTCCCCTTGCACATCGCGCATCTGGGTGGTGGCTGCCGCCGCCGTGAGGCCTGCCGCCGGCAGGATCATCATCAGGGCCAACAGAAGGGCGGGTACCGCCCCCCGACGCGCAGGCGAGTGCCGCAGGTTGGCGGCTGGCTTGGTTCGTGTCATGGTTCATTGCCTCCTAACCGAACCACTGACGAATCAGGGCCGGCAGGCAGGCGACGCGCCTCCAACCTAATTTAATCGTTCGACGAAACCAGGCGCAATTGCAGCAATCTTGCTAAGAAATCACGAAATGGGGGGTAGGGAATTCGGAAACGGAGCCGTCGGGGGACCAGAATTGGATGCACAGCGGGAATTCCATGGTTCAAACCCGTGTGATCCCGGTGTGATTCCGTGGCGTTCCAATGTGCCGCGCCCCGGCGGCGACCCGGACTTGCAAGCCCGGAGTGGGCCGTTTCATAGACTGCCCCCGGGGGCCCACCGTCGCCGGAACCTTTCACGCTCGCGGCAGCAACGCAGAACCAGGCCTGCCCCGCAATCCCGCAACGCCGCAGCGCGGCGCCACATGCCAACGCCGCCCACACAGCGGCCGCGGGAGCCCCGAAGCCAAATGGCCTAGAAGGGCCGCTTGGGCTTGCCCGTCGACGCATCGAAATTGCGCCAGACTTTGACGCCACACCAGCGCGGGCCCTCAGGACAACAAGCCTCCACCGAATCCTGCAATTCAGGGGGCTGCCGGGCCGCCACGAAGGAGCAGGGCGGTCCAATGAAGGCCGTCAACTCGGGATGCGCCGCCTGAACCTGCCGCAGCTCCGCCAGGCTGGCTTCAAAAATCTCCTTCTGTGCGTTGAAGCAAAGCCGCAGGCGCCACTTGTGAATGAAACTCAACAGATCGCCGCTCTGCGTGAACGTGATCATGGTGGCGTTGGGCAAGAGGTAGCATGCGTCCTCGGCGGGGATTCCCGCGTCACGAAGCTCCCATACAGCAGCCCAAAGCCGCCGGATGGCTTCATCGTACACCGCCCGCGCCGCATCGGCCTGGTCCAACACATCCGGGACATACACATCCGGCTGGCGGCCAACGATGCGGTGCAGCAGCGGGCGCGTGCCCGGCGTCAACCGGTGGCGCTGGTCCTGCGCGTACGCCGTCAGACTCAGCCTCTTGCGGAACGTGTAATGCACATGGCGCAGGCACCGCAGCACCGGACTGTGGTCCCACGTGTTCAGGGTGTCATTCCACGCAGGGTTGATGCCGGGGTCCAGAACCTGGCGCAGCAACTCGCCGTCCGCCATCTCGTCCTGCGTGATCCCGACCACCTCGCGCACGGCATCGGCCACCAGGGCCGCCGCGTCCGGTGTTGCATGCAGCAGCCGCGGCGCATCATCCCGCCACGCGGTCGCGTCGTGGGACTCCCGCCGCCCCCGCGCCGCAACCGCTGAACCCCCCACGGCCGGCAGGGACCACTCCACATGCTCCAAGCGCGGCCGGGTCGATTCCTGAATCTTCGCCAGGAAATCAGGATCGGCCACGCGAACCGCATCCACCATCTGCTCAACCAGGAGCCGTGCCTCCTCGGGAACGCCGCTGGCCTCGCACATGCGAACGTAACGCAGCAGAACAATGCCGCTGACCGTGTGATACAACTGGGTCCGCGCGGCCACCGGGATCACGTACCGCGCCATCTCCTGCGCCTTCTTCTCCGCCTCCGAGCGGATTTGGGCATCGGACTGTCCCTTGATTCGACCAATGGCCGTCATCACCTTGATGTTGGCCTCCACAAGGCGGTCACGCAGATCATGGTAGGCATCCCAGGCCCCGCGGGCCGCCTCCTCGAACACCCCCCGCGCCACCGGATCGGCAGCCACCGACACGGGAATGAAGACAGCCGCCTCACCCATCTCAACGTAGCGCTGGCTCTGCTGCTCGGAATTGTAAAACGTATGATTGTGCAGGAAGGACTCCACCACGTTCCGGCTGACATCCTCCAACGCAAAGATGAACGTCGGATGCTGAAACGGCGTGTGGTGGCCGGCCTCGTAGATCGACTGGGCGATGCGATCCCCCGTGGCGGACCGCTTGCGCGCCAGCTCGGCGAACTGCTCCAGCGCCTCCCTCGTGGCCGCATCCCCCGTGGCCGCCTGCAAGCGACGCACCGCCGCCAAGCGCTCCTCGTGGGGCGTGGCCAGCCGCCCGATCAGCGCCAATTCATCCGCCCGATCCGGCAACGCCTGCTGCAAGCTCAGCCGCGTCGCCTCGCCCTTGGGTCCAAGCCGGCCCACGAAAACAAATTCGCTGGCGTAGCAGGTGCGCGCCGAGGCCACCGCGGTGTTGAACGGCTCAGCCGTATGCGCAACGAGACGAACGGACGGCCGGATGGCAACGACTGGACGTTGAATGGCCGCATCCTGCATCCAAACGGGCCACAGCCGCCCCCGGCTTAAGGGGATGGGATACGGCCCTCAGGCGGCCGGTTTCGCGGGTGTTTTGACCCCCAATGTTATAAAAGGGGCCTGCGTGGAACGACCAATGAGTGACCTCGACGATGATCCCAAGGCGGACCTGAAAGAGACGTCCGAAGAAGAGGAAGACGACGAGGAAGAGGAAGAAGAGCCCTCCACGCCCGACTTCGAAGAGGAAGACGTCCGCCGCTACAAGATGCCGGACAAGATCAAGGGCGAAATGTTCGCCATCGCGGACGCCCTGATGGGCGCCAGCAAGATCACGATCATGTGTGAGGACGGCAAGAGCCGTATGGGTCGCATCCGCGGCAAGATGAAGCGCCGCATGTGGATCAAGCCCGGCGACCTGCTCATCGTCAAGCCCTGGGAGTTCCAGGACGAGAAGGCAGATGTCGTCTACCGCTACCACCGCACCCAGGCGCAGAACATGCACCGCCGCAACCTCATCCCCGAACTGCTAGACGTATTCTGAGATCATCTCCATGGCGGAACACAACAACACCGCCGATCCCCTCCTGGATGTCGAAGACCTGGTCGATCCTGATCTGACCGATCCGGACGACCACGACATCTACGCCTCCAACGACGAGTGGGCCTTCCGAAGAGCCGACCAGCTCCGGGAGCGCCTGGCAGGACGAATCGGCGTCGACCGACGAACAGAGGGCGAGGTCTTCGACTCGCCCACCCTGATGGCCCTGCACAAAATGCTCACGGGCGGCGTGCTCAAGAGCCTCGACTGGCCCCTCTCAACGGGCAAGGAGGCCAACGTCTTCCGGGGCACGACGCCCACGGGGGCGCTGGTGGCGGTGAAGATCTACCGGATCAACACGGCCACGTTCAAGCATGTCCTGAAGTACATCCAGGGCGACGATCGCTTCGAGGGAGTCAGCGGTGACAAGCGGGCGCTCGTCTACGCGTGGGCCCAGAAGGAGTTTCGAAACCTGAGTCGGCTGTACGCCGCCGGCGTCAGCGTCCCCGAACCCATCCATGTAGCCAAGAACGTGCTCGTCACCGAATTCATCGGGATTGCCGAGGGCGCCTGGCCGCAACTGCGTGATATCGGCAGCCTGGACGAACTGGCCCAGCCCTTCTGGGATGCCCTGGTCAAGGACTACGCCACCGGCTACAACGATGCGGGCCTCGTTCACGCAGACTTTTCCGAATACAACGTGCTGGTTGAGTACCCGGACGACCCCAAGCGGGCCCGGCCCCGGGTCATCGATGTCGGCCAGGCCGTTCTCAAGAACCACCCCATGGCGCACGAATTCCTCGATCGCGACGCCCGCAACCTAGTCCGGTTCTTCCGGCGCCACCGGCTGCGCGTCAGCGAACAGGACCTCATGTCGCGCCTGATTTTCGAGGAGGAAGATTGACATGAACCACAACCCCAAACCGACGCACGGTTTCCGGATGCTCCTGGCGGCGGTGGCTTCGTGATCTACGTCCGCATCCCCCGCGACCGCATCGGGGTCCTCATTGGCCACAAGGGCGAGACCCGCAAAATCCTGGAGACCCGCAGCGGCCTCAGCCTCGAAGTCGACACCGAAGACAACGAAGTGATGATTCACGACGAGGTCGAGGGCGTCGACCCACTCATGGTCCTGAAAATGCGTGACATCGTGAAGGCCATCGGCCGGGGCTTCAGCCCCGAGCGCGCCATGCGCCTCTTCAGCGACGACGCATACTTCGAACTCCTTGACATCCACGATTACGTGGGCAAACACAAGAATCACATCCGGCGCGTCACTGCCCGCATCATCGGCAGCGAAGGCAAAACGCGCAAGCTCATCGAAGAGCACACCGGATGCGAATTGACCGTGTACGGACACACGGTTGGCCTCATCGGAGACCTGGATAACCTGGGCCACGCCAAACAGGCTTGTGACATGCTCCTGAACGGCGCGGAGCACGCCTCCGTCTACCGATTCCTGGAAGCGCAGCGACGGGCTGCCAAGAGGAGTCGGCAAGAGCTTTGGTGAGGCCGCCGCCGAGCCTCACGACTGGCTCATGTGACGCCCCTCAACAAATCTACAAAGGTCTGGGCGCGATGAAGGTTGATGGTGCCTGCGATGACTAAGGATGAGCCAGAGCCCCTCTTCTTCCCGCAAGCGGCGGATTTCCGGGCTTGGCTCGATGAGCACCACGCCGCGACGGACCATGTCTGGGTGGGGTACTACAAGAAGGCCACCGGCAAGCCCTCGGTCACGTGGGAAGACACCGTCGCCGAGGCGCTGTGCTACGGCTGGATTGACGGAATTCGAAAGTCGCGTGACGACGAAAGCTATGTGATCCGCTTCACACCCCGGAAACCGGGGAGCGTATGGAGCCAGCGGAACATCGATCTCGTGGAACAATTGACCGCGCAAGGGCGGATGAAGCTCGCGGGTTTGGTCTGTTTCGCCCACAAAGATGTCCATCCGGATAGCGGATACCGAGCCGCCGACCTGGCCGCCGACCTCACACCCGAAATGACGGGACAATTCAGGGCGCACGCCGGCGCCTGGCAGTTCTACCAAAAACAGCCAAGGGGGTATCGGCGGCAAGCGGCTAACTGGGTCATGGGGGCAAAGCGCGAAGAGACCAGACAACGCCGACTCGCAACGCTCATCGATGACTCAGCAAATGAATTGCGAATCAAGCAATTTCGCAGGACCTGACCGCCTCTGCGGCG
>JBFIJP010000117.1:0-10749 GCA_041600695.1 Thermoplasmatota archaeon
ATAGGGGATGGACTTCGGCGCCTCTTAGCGACCACACCAGACGCTATCGGGCAACGCCTTGAGCGCCCCGGCCTCCGGTGCCCGCCCCTCCTGTTGGGGCTTCATTCGGCATCGACACGGCGTCACGGTTGGTAAGCGACCATCCTCATCCCTTGCGCGAGAGTGCCTATCATCCACAGCCTGCCGGCTCTGGGTCCGGGTAACCGCGCAACTCCCGCAAGACAAGCACCCAGTGACCTGTCTCGCGGGCAAATTCGAGGTCGAAAGCAATGTCATCTGCACACCATCCACGACGCGGCTCCATGGGGTTCTACCCCCGCAAGCGGGCCCGCTCGGTCGTGCCACACGTGAAGGCATGGGCCGGCGATCCCGGTCAGCCGAAGCTCCAGGGCTTCGCCGGCTACAAGGCCGGCATGACCCACGCACTGGTCGTCGACTACCGGCCCCACTCCACCACGAGCGGCCAGGAAGTCGTCATGCCCGTGACGGTCATTGAGGCGCCCCCCATGACAATCGCCGCCGTGCGCGTCTACGAGAACACTCCCTATGGCATCAAGACCCTCACCGAGGTCTGGGCCGACGCCGGGGGCCTCAACGAGCGCCTCGGCCGCCGGCTCCCCCTGCCCAAGAAGCAGGACGTGGAAGCCAAGTGGAAGCTCATCGGGGAGGCCGACGTCGCCGACGTCCGGGTCCTCGCCTACACCGCGCCCGCCGACGTGACGGGTGTCGACAGCAAGACGCCGGAACTCATGGAGATCCGCGTCGGTGGCGGCGATGTCGCTGCCCGTGTCGACTACGCCAAGGGCCTGCTCGGTCAGACCCTGACGGCTGCCGACGCCCTGAAGAGTGGCCAGATGACCGACATCATCGGTGTCACCAAGGGTTTCGGTTTCGAGTCTCGTGTTGTTCGCTTCGGCACCAAGCTGCTGACGCACAAGAACAGCAAGCACCGCCGCATGATTGGTACCCAGGGTGCCTGGCACCCGGCGTGGGTGCAGTCCACCGTCCCCAACGACGGCCAGCGCGGCTACCACCAGCGCACCGAGTACAACAAGCGTATCCTCAAGGTCGGTGAGGACGGCGCCGAGATCACGCCCGAGGGCGGATTCAAGCACTACGGCAAGGTCAGCAACAGCTACCTGCTGATTCACGGCAGCATCCCCGGACCCGCCAAGCGCCTGGTGCGCCTGCGCGACGCCGTCCGCTACACGCGCGGCATCGAGGTCCAGGAAGCCGACATCAAGTACGTCAGCACCAAGTCCAAGCAGGGGGGCTAATCGATGAGCAAGGTCAACGTCTACGACAAGAGCGGCTCCGCCGCTGGCGACGTCGAGCTGCCTGGCGTGTTTGCCACGCCCTTGCGGCCCGATGTCATCCGCAAGGCGGTCAAGGTCGCCCGCGCCAACCGCCGGCAGCGCTACGGTGCCAGCCCGGTGGCCGGCGAGCGGCACGCGACCGCCTCGGTCGGCAAAGGCAAGGGTGCAAGCCGTGTACCCCGCCTGACGCAGGGCCGTGCGGCTGCCCTGGCCCCCAACGTGGTTGGCGACCGCCGCGCCCACCCGCCGCAGGCTCGCCACAGCTTCAAGCTGAACATCAACGACAAGGAGCGCCGCCTGGCCATTGCCAGTGCCCTGGCCGCCACGGCCAACGGGGAACTGGTCAAGGGCCGCGGCCACCGCGCCGAGTCCGTCACCAGCTTCCCGCTGGTGGTGGATGACGAGCTCACCTCCGTCATCAAGACCAAGGAGCTCATGGCAGTTCTCTCCAAGCTCGGCATCGGCGACGACCTGGCTCGCGCCCGCGATGGCCGCCACGTGCGCGCCGGCATGGGTAAGCTGCGTGGCCGCCGCTTCCGCCAGCCCAAGAGCGTCTTGTTCGTCACCGCCGACGGCAGCTTCCCCGGTGCCGTCAACCTGCCCGGTGTCGATGTGGTCGCCGCCCGCAACCTGGGCGCCGAGCACCTCGCCCCCGGAGGCGACCCCGGCCGCCTGACCGTCTACACGAAGGGTGCCATCGAGCAACTCCAGGAGGCGTTCTGATGGATCCCCACAAGGTCGTCCTGCGCCCGCATGTGACGGAAAAGACGATGTTCCTGATGGACCGCAACAACTCCCTTGAGTTCCTGGTCCACCGCAGCGCCTCCAAGCCCCAGATCAGCCGCGCCGTGCAGTTCCTGTTCGATGCTGAGATCGAGGCTGTCAACACCCGCATCACCAAGCATGGCAAACTCGCCATTGTGAAGTTCGGCGGCGAAACGAGTGCCGAGGACATCGGCATGCGAATTGGAGTGTTCTAAGATGGGTAAGCGAATCCTGAGCCGCCGCCGTGGCGCAGCGCAACCCCGCCTCACCTCGCCCAGCCACCGGCACAAGGGCGACATCCGCTACCCCATGAAGCTGGGTGCGGCCACGGTGGCGCGGCTGGTTCACGCTCCTGGACGGACGGCCATTCTGACCGAGTTGAAGTTCGAGGATGGGGAAACCACCCTCCAGATCGCCGCCGAGGGCCTGGCCGTCGGTGACCCGATCGTGTTCACGGACTCCACCCAGATCAAGCCCGGTAACGTTACCGTGATCGGCAAGATCCCTGAAGGTACCCCGGTCTTCAACGTCGAAGGACGCCCCAACGACGGCGGCAAGTTCTGCCGCAGTGGCGGCAACTCGGCCGAGATTGTCAGCCACGACGCCAAGCGAACCGTGGTCCGCCTGCCCTCCGGCAAGTTCCGCGACTTCCACCCCCAGTGCCGGGCCACGATTGGCCTGGCTGCGGGCGGTGGCCGCGGCGACAAGCCGATGCTGAAGGCTGGCAAGAAATTCCATTTGATGAAGAACAAGGCGACCCGCTGGCCCCGCGTCCGCGGTGTCGCCATGAACCCCGTCGACCACCCTCACGGTGGCGGCGCCCACAACTACACGCCGGGCCGCACGAGTGTGGCCCGTGGCACCCCGCCTGGCCGCAAGGTCGGCAAGATTGCCCCCAAGCGGACAGGAAAGAGGTGAACTAGATGGCCAGAAAGCGACAAATGAGCAACCCTGGTGCCGCCCGCCGGCGCCAGCGCAAGGCACAGGCCGTCATCGAGACCCGGCAAAAGAAGGAGTTCACCTACCGGGGCAAGACGCTCCCTGAACTCAAGGAGCTGGGCTTCGATGCGGTGCTAGAACTGCTACCCAGCCGGATTCGCCGCAGCTACGTGCGCGGTGTTGCGGCTGGTGAAAAGAAGTTCCTGGACCGCATCGATTCGATCGAACCGGGCAGCGAGGTGCTTCGCACCCACTACCGCCATCTGGCGGTGCTGCCCCGCTTCGTCGGACACAACGTCGCCGTCTACGACGGCAAAGAATTCGTGGAGGTCATCATCCAGCCCGAAATGATCGGGCACCGCCTCGGCGAGTTCGCGTCGTCCACGAAGGTCTGCGCGCACACCGGCGTGGGTGTGGGTGCGACGAGGAGCTCCAAGCACGTTCCGCTCAAGTGAGGTGAGACATGGCAACCAAGTATTCCACCGTCAGCGATTCGGCCACCACGGCCCGCGCCTACGGCCGCGACATGTCCGTCTCCCCCAAGAGCGGCCGCAACGTGGCCCTGGCCATCAAGGGCATGCCCGTGGCCCGCGCCAAGCAGTTCCTCAATGATGTAGCTGCCAAGAAGACCCCCGTCCCGTTCCGCGTGCGCTTCCGCAAGATTGCGCACCGCCGCGGTGAGGGATTCGGACCCGGCAAGTACCCCGTCAAGGTGGCCGAGCACTTCCTGAAAGTGATCGAGTCCGCTGAGGCCAATGCCGAGTACAAGGGACTCGACAAGGACGCGCTGGTCATCACCCACGTGTCCGCCTACCAGGGCCAAGTGATCCAGGGCTACCGGCCCCGGGCGCAGGGCCGCGCGACGCCGTTCTACAACCGGCTGTGCAACCTGGAGATCGTCCTGACCCAAGTGGAGGAGGAGTGACATGGCAGTCGAAAGGAAATTCGTCAAGGAATCCGTCAACCGCCTCCTCGTGAAGGAGTACGTGAAGGGTGAGACCAGCCGGGCCGGCTTCGGCGGGTTGGACATCCAGCGCACTCCCCTGGGAACGCGCATCAACATCATCGCGGAGCGCCCCGGCATGGTCATTGGCCGCCGGGGTTCCACGATCAACCAGCTCACCGCCGACCTGGGCGCCAAGTTCGCTTCGCTGCAGAACCCGCAGCTCGGCGTCGATGAGCCCAGCGACAACCCCGCTCTGAACGCTCAGATCATGGCCTTCAAGGTCGCCGAGAGCCTGGAGCGCGGCTGGCACTTTGGCCGCGTGGGCCACTCCACCGTTGCCCGTATCATGGGCTCCGGTGCGCAGGGCTGCATCGTCGAGGTGGCAGGCAAGCTGACCGGTCAGCGCAAGCGCCGTGCCAAGTTCATCGCGGGCCACATCAAGTACTGCGGCGAGACCGCCATCGAACTGATGGACGTCGGCTACGCCCAGGCCAAGAAGAAGCTCGGCATGATCGGCTGCACGGTGCGCATCATGCGCAAGGACGCCGTCCTACCGGACCACGTCAACCTGTTCGCTCCTGGCGAAAAGGCCGAGGCCGCTGCGGCCAAGGCGGCCAAGGCGGCTGCCCGTGCCGCCGGTGTCGAGACCGTGGCCAAGAAGCCTGAGGGCGGCGACAAGCCAGCCTCCGGCGGCGACAAACCCGCCTCGGGTGGCCGTGGCGAGCGCCGTGAGCGCCGCAGTTTCACCACCCCCGGAGGTGACTCCTGATGCTTAACGCGAGTGAACTTCGCGAAATGTCGGAAGACGCCCGCCGCGAGCGCCTCTTCGAGTTGCGCGGCGAACTGATGCACGAGCGTGGTATCCACGCCATGGGTGGGTCATCCCCCAACCCGGGCAAGATCCGCACCCTGCGCCGTCAGATCGCTCGCATCCTGACCATCCAGCGGGAGGAAGAACTGAAGCAATGAGCATCTGTGTAACCTGCGGGCTGCCCAAAGAGATCTGCGTCTGTGAGGACATCGCCCGTGAGCAGCAAGAAATTCGCATCACGGTCGACTCCAGGCGATACGGCAAGAAGATGACCATCGTCGAGGGAATCAGCGATTCCCACATCGACCTGGACAGCTTGTTGTCGACGCTCAAGGGTCGTTGTGCCTGTGGTGGCACGCTCAAGGAAGGCAACATCGAGTTGCAGGGCGACCACAGCAAGAAAGTCCGCGCGGTGCTTGGAGACCTCGGTTTCCAGGCCCGTATCGAGTAATGAAACGGTCCGTTCCCCGCCTGGCGGGGGCGGCCAAGGCATTCGCCCGTTCGGAACTCATTGGTTCGCAGGCAACCATTGTTGCCTCTCCGGACCCCACCCTGGTGGGGCTCGGGGGCCGTGTTGTCGACGAAACGCTCCGGACCCTGGTCATCGACCGGGGCGACCGGCGCGTTCGCGTCGCCAAGGCGGCGTGCACCTTCGAGTTTCGGGCACCAGACTCCGACCGGGGTCCGGTGCGCGTCGACGGACGCGCAATCGAGTTCCGGCCGGAAGACAGGACTAAGAAGGTTCGATGAACCGTCCTGTCAAGAACGCACATTCAACCCCCGGCTTTGCCGGGGTCGGACCCGGTCAGTGTCCCGGGTCCTCAGGGGGGGAACGTGCCCCCGCAAACACCCCTCAAAGGAGAACAAACAGATGAGCAATATCCGCGACATCGGCATCGACGTGCGCCCGCCCCAGCGGGAGCCGGCGCCCGGTGACGAGCTCAATCCCTTCAACGGCACACTGCCGGTGCGGGGATCCGTCATCGTGGGCACCGTGGTCTCTAACAAGATGCAGGGCACGGCCGTCGTCCAGAAGCAGAAGCTGCACTACGTACCCAAGTACCAGCGGTACGAGAAGCGCACCAACCGCTATCTGGCACACGTCCCCAGCAACATTGACCTGGCCGTCGGCGATCAAGTCACGATCGCTGAGTGCCGCCCAGTGAGCAAGACCGTCCACTTCGTGGTCGTTGAGAACCGCAGCCAAGGTGATGCCTGATGCGTGGCATCGCCGGTAGCGTAACCCGCGGCCTGCCCACGGGCGCCCGCATGGACTGCGTCGACAACACCGGCGCCAAGATCGTGGAGATCATCATGGTCCCCAAGATCGGTGGCACCGCGCGCCGCTATCCTGCGGCTGGCGTCGGCGACCTCGTCAAGGTGTCCGTCAAGAAGGGCACCCCCGAGATGCGCCGCCAGATCCTGGACGCCGTGATTGTCCGCCAAAAGCGCCCCTACCGGCGCCCCGACGGCATGACCGTGCTGTTCGAGGACAACGCCTGCGTCATCATCACGCCCGAGGGCGAGGTGAAGGGAAGCCAGATCAAGGGCCCCGTGGCCCGTGAAGCAGCCGCCCGCTGGCCGCGTATTTCCGCGACTGCCAGCACGATCGTGTGAGGTGACCTGATGAGTTCGATTCAACCCCGAAAGCAACGCAAGGCCCTCTACACCGCGCCCCTGCACACGCGCCGCAAGCAGATCGCCGGCCACCTGTCGGAGGAACTGCTGCTGAAGTACAACCGCCGCAGCTTCCCCGTCATCACGGGCGACACCGTGAAGGTGCTGCGCGGCGACCACAGCGGCAAGTCCGGCAAGGTGCTGGAGGTCGACACCAAGGCCCGCAAGATCGTGGTCGATGGTGTTACGCACAAGAAGGCCGACGGCACCGATGTGCGCCTGCCGGTCGACCCCAGCAACGTCGTCATCGTCAAACTGAACCTCGAAGACGTGCGCCGCCGCACGCGCCTCGAGGCCACCGCCAAGGAGGAGTCCTCGTGAGCAAACACCTGAAGCGCCTGGCCGCGCCCCGCTCGTGGACCATCCCGCGCAAGACCAACGTCTACACGACCAAGCCCAGCGCGGGCCCCCACCCGGTGGCCCACGCGGTGCCGCTTTCCACGGTGCTGCGCGACTACATCGGCGTTGCCACGACGGGCCGCGAGGCCCGCCGCGTGATCGGTGCCGGCGACATTGTCGTCGATGGCCGTGTCGTCAAGAACAGCAAGATGCCCATCGGCTTCATGGACGTTGTTTCGGTGCCGAAGCTGAAGAGCAGCTGGCGCTGCATCATCGACGACAAGGCGCGGGTGCGCTTTGCCAAGGTGGCCGAGAAGGAGGCCGCCTGGAAGCTTGTGCAGGTGAAGGACAAGTCCACCGTGAGTGGCGGCAAGACGCAGCTCAACCTGCACGACGGCCGCAACCTGCTCATCAAGAAGGACGACTACAAGACTGGCGATGTGCTGAAGTTGGAGTTGCCCTCGCAGAAGATCCTTGGCCACTTCCAGTTCAAGGAAGGCGCCCAGGCTCTCGTGACCGGCGGCCGCCATGCTGGCCAGATCGCCCCGATCCACTCGATCGAGGTGACCCGCAGCCACAAGCCCAACCTGGTGCACCTGAGCGCTGGTGAGGAGACGTTCACGACGATCAAGCCGTATGCGTTCCCCATCGGCGAGAAGGAGAACCTTCCGAAGGCGGAGGTGAAGGTCCTTGGCTGATGCCAACCCGATGACCACGCCTCGCATTGCCAAGGTTACCGTCAACATCGGTGTTGGCGAGGGTGGCGAGCGCCTCGAGAAGGCCGAGAAAGTCGTCGCCAAGCTGACCGGCCTGAAGCCCATGCGGACGTTCGGCAAGGTCAACAACCGTGAACTCGGCGTGCGACCCGGCATGCCCATCGGTTGCAAGGTGACCCTGCGCGGCGAGCCGGCGGAGGACTTCGTTCGCCGCGCCCTCTACACGCGCAACAACCGCATCTTTGGCTGGAGCTTCGACAACCAGGGCAACCTGCAGTTCGGAGTGGCCGACCACACCACCTTCGAGGGTGAGCGGTACGACCCCGACATCGGCGTCTTCGGCATGGATGTTGCCTTGACGCTCGAAAAGCCCGGCCACCGCATCAAGCACCGCCGCCTGCTGGCGCGCAAGGTGCCGATGCGCCACCGGGTGACGCGCGACGAAGCGCGCGCGTTCCTGACTGAGAAGTTCAATCTGGAGGTGCTGTAAGATGGCCCTGACGACAAAGACACGCCAGGTGTACAAGGGAATCTACGAAGGCTGCCGCCGTTGCGGCCGCATGCGGGGCAAGGTGCGCCGCTACGGCCTCGACCTGTGCCGCCAGTGTTTCCGCGACAGCGCCCGAGATTTGGGCTTCAAGAAGTATTCCTGAGGTGTTCACCAATGCAAAACGATCCTTTGGCTGACGCCCTCACCGTTCTGCGCAACGCAGAGCGCTCCAGCAAGAAGGAGGCCGTGCTTACGCCTGCCTCCAAGCTTGTCGGACGCGTTCTGAAGGTGATGCAGGACGCCGGCTACATCGGCCCATTCGAGTACCAAGACGACGGACGCGGCGGTCTCTACCGCGTTACCCTTACGGGTTCCATCAACAACTGCGGCGTCATCAAGCCCCGTTCGGCGGTCAAGATCGGCGACCTGGATCACTGGGAAGCCCGGTTCCTGCCGGCCCGTGATTTCGGCTCGCTGATTCTGACGACCACGACTGGAATCGTCGACCAATACAAAGCGAAGGAGGTGGGCACGGGCGGGCGCTTGCTTGCCTATGTCTACTAGGAGTTACCATGCCAGTCCTAGCTGAGATTCGCCACGACATCGAGATCCCCTCTGGGGTCCAGGTAACCGTGGACCATGGCAACCACACGATCGTCAAGGGCCCCAAGGGGCAGCTTGAGCGTGCCTTCCGCTTCCGCGGTGTCCACGTGCATGTTGACAACGGCCATGTCGTTGTCGAGAAGCGCCTTCCCCGGCGCGAGCACAAGGCCATCTGCGGCACCTACGCCGCCCACATCCGCAACATGCTGGTGGGCGTGACCGAGGGCTGGAAGTACCAGCTCAAGACGGTCTACAACCACTTCCCCATCAAGGCGTCCGTGCAGGGCAGCGATTTCGTCATCGAGAACTTCCTCGGTGAGCGCCACCCGCGCCGGGCTCCGATCCTGGAGGGCGTCAAGGTCCAAGTCAAGGGCGCCGACGTCTTCGTGGATGGGATCGACCGACAGGCCGTCGCGCAGACTGCGGCAAACATCGAACTGGCCACGCGCGTGCGCGGCCGCGATATCCGCGTCTTCCAGGACGGTATCTACATCACCAAGAAGGGAGGCGCTTAGATGAGCGACGAGCAGACGCCGGCGCCCGAGCCCGAGACCACCGAGACAGAGACGAAGGAGACTCCGGTTGAAGTCGTCGAGGAAGAAGGGTACCGGGTCAAGGCAAAGCCTGAGCTGGATGAAGCAACCAAGGAGGCGCTGGCACTGCGCGAGGCCAAGAAGGCCAAGCAGCCCACCTTCCGCCGCCAGGAATGGTGGCGCTACAAGGAGTTGGGTGGCAAGCATGCGCCGTGGCGCCGCCCCAACGGCATCCACTCCAAGATGCGCCGGCACTTCAAGTACAGGCCTCCGGTCGTTTCGATCGGCTACCGTGGCCCCGTCGCCGCTCGTGGTCTTCACCCGAGCGGCTTCGAGGAAGTGCTTGTGCACCGGCCTGAGGACCTGGAGGGAATCGATGCCAAGACGCAGGCTGCCCGCGTGGGTGGCACGGTCGGCGGCCGCAAGGCCGAGATGATCGAGAAGAGGGCTGACGAGATGGGCATCCGTATCCTCAACAGGAGGTCCTGATCATGGCGGACCTACGCTCGCAGAAGCGCTTGGCGGCCGACATCATGAAGGTCGGTTCCACGCGTGTTCGCATCGATCCGTACCGGACCGAGGAAGTCGCTGGCGCCGTGACGCGCTCCGACATCCGCCGCCTGATTGACGCCAAGGTCATCACGTCCGTGCAGAAGCAGGGTGTGAGCCGTGGCCGTGGTCGAAAGCTGGACGCCCAGAAGGCGAAGGGGCGACGTGTTGGACCTGGCAGCCGCAAGGGTGCCAAGTACGCCCGCCTGCCCCGCAAGCAGCGCTGGATGGCTCTCATCCGCGCGCTGCGCAGCGAACTCAGCGGCCTGCGTGACAAGGGCGCCATCGACCGGACGACGTACCGCGAGTACTACCGTCGGGCGAAGGGTGGCCAGTTCCGCAGCCGCGCTCACCTGCTGGCTCACATGAAGACTGAAGGTGCTCTCTCCGAGGAGGTCGAGCTTTAATGGCAACCGGACCCCGAACCCGCGTTCCGTTCCGGCGCCGCCGGACCGGCCAAACTGATTACAAGAAGCGCTTGGGCATGCTCAAGAGCGGCGAGACCCGGCTGGTCGTTCGCCACACCAGCGGCAACGTCATCGTTCAGTTCGTTGACTGGGCCAGTGTGGGCGACCAGGTGCGCAGTGGCGCCGTGGCCCTTGAGCTTGGCAAGATGGGCTGGGAGGGCTCGCCCAAGAACACGCCTGCGGCGTACCTCACCGGTCTGCTGGCCGGCGAGCGCGCCAAGAAGGCCGGCATCGAGACCGCGGTCCTGGACCTGGGTCGCCGGCCTCCGGTGCGTGGCAGCAAGGTCTTCGCCGCCCTCAAAGGTGTGCTGGACGCCGGCGTCGATGTGGCGCACGGCAACGACGAGATTTACCCGTCCGAGGACCGCCTAAACGGTGAGTTCCTCGGCCAGAAGGACAACTTCGAGGCCGTCCGGGCCAAGATCGGCACCGGCGGCTAAGTCGAGAACGACGAGGAAGAAAACATGACAAATGGAACATCTGGCGGCCCGCCCGGCCGCCCTGGCGGCCCTGGCGGTCGCGGACCTGGCGGCCCCGGCGGCCGTGGACCTGGTGGTCCCGGTGGCCGAGGGCCTGGCGGCCCTGGTGGCCGCGGACC
>JBFIJP010000118.1:0-10733 GCA_041600695.1 Thermoplasmatota archaeon
CGCCACGGGGCGCCTCTTGCGCCCGACGGCCGCCTCGTAATACTCGACCATCTCGGCCGCGATCTTGCCGAAGTGCTTATCGTCGACGACCGCGGCCCGGTACAGCAGCGGCAATTCGTAATACGTCGTGAAGCCCTCGAACAGCCACAAGAGGTCCGTGTAGACCTCGCGCTGCAAGTCGTACGGCCTGAACGCTGCGGGCAGGATGCGCTTGACATTCCAGGTGTGGAAGAATTCGTGGGCCACCAGGGGCAGCAGCCGGCCCTGGATCTTGTCGTCGGCGATGAGGCCAAGGGGGTCCAGCCCGAGCACCGTCGAGTTGCGATGTTCCAGCCCGCCGCCATGGTCAACGGCGCAGTGGGTGATGAACGTGTAATGTTGATACGGCAGGCCACCGAAGAGGTCGCCTGCAGCCGACACGACGGCGCGCACGTCCTTGCGGATGCGAGCCCAGTCGACCCCGCCCGGCGGCGACCACACCACGAAGCGGTGTTTCTTGTTGCGCACCGAGAACGTCTCCACGTGGATGGTGTCCAGGGGCGCCACCTCGATCGGGCAGTCAATCAGGTGATCGTAATCCGACGCCTCATCCAGGCTGCCGTCCAGGTCGCCTGTCTCAAGCCCTGACCACAAGCCCCACCCCTCCGGCCCAACTACCTGGACGGCGTGGGCGAGGCCACGGCTGTGCTCGTCGTACAGGACCAGGGTCGCCGGGTAGAGGTGGGCGTGGTCCGCCGTCACATGACTGCCCTGCACGGATAGTTCCCGGCAGTAGACATCGTAGCTCAATTCCACCTCGCGGTCCGCCGCCGCGTGCACGGTCCACTCGTCCTTGCCTGTCTGCTCCACGCGCGCCGTCTTTCCCGCAACCGATCCAACCAAATCCTGGACGTTGCGGCCGTAGTCCCGGATCTTGTAACTGCCCGGGACCCAGGCAGCCATGCGGAAGCGCCGCTCACGCTCCGGCCCGGCGGGCGGGAACGTCATCGTCACCCGCACCAGATGGGTCTCTGGATTGGTGCAGTCGAGGCGCAGCCGGACGGTCATCGAAGGCCGCGCACACAACCTGCGGGCAAAGGCGTGCCGCTCGTGTTCGCGTTCCTCGCGCAGGGCTTCCAGTCTAGGCTTCGGCCCACGCTCGGAGTGGACTGGCTATTGGAACGCCACTCGGCCTTTTCACTCCAGCCGGCTAACCTTCTGGCACACCGGGCACTTCAGGTTGAGCGGCCGACGGGTCGGGGCGAGCAGGATCGTCCCGCATTGGCCGCATTGACCGCGGCTCTTGCCTTCCGGAGCGGCGCCCGGTGGCGTTGCCGCGCTTCGCGGAGCCACCGGTGCATGCGCGGCGGCGGGAGGATTGGTCAGGATCTGCCGGACCGTAGGCGTCCGCTGCGTGTAGCGCTGGGTGAATTCCTGCCGGGGTCGACGTTCCTCGGCACGTTGGCTGGCGTGCTGGCGCGCTTTCTGTTCTGTCGTCCACGAGCTGGGGCCGCGACTGCCCGGCCAGGCGGCTGCGTCCCTCTCGTTGAACTGCACCGGCGCCACCACCGGCGGCATAGGATCGGGTTCTGGAGCGGGCGGCATCGACGCGGCACCGGGCGTCGGAGGAATGCCCGCCTGGAAGGCCGGGGGAACCACCAGTTGCTCCGGGGCGGCTCGTGCAACGGGCAGGGTATCCTGGAAGTCGAAACCCACATCGGCCTCGGGGGCGCGCGGTCGCGGCAAAGGCGCGGCCTCCAGGCTCGCCGGCTTGGCCGGAGCCCTGGGCCCGGCGGCGCCAGGCAACAGGACCGCCTGGACAAACAGCAACGTCAAGGCTACGCCTGCCAGAAGCAGGCCCAGGACAGTGACGATCGTCCCCGGTTGAGTGGTGCCGTACCAGGCCAGGGCTGCGCCAAGCAGTCCAACGGCCAGGAAGACGGCGGCGAGCAGGCGGTAGCCGGCGCGGCCGATTCCCTCGTGCATATGCATCCCGCTGTCCATAGTAGGCTCCTCCCATTTCAACGGCTCGAAGCGAGCGCCGAAAGGGCAGTACCTGACCGGTGGCCGGCAGCGATGCCGCTGGCCGGTCCAACCTTGAATGGATCGCCGCGAGGGCCCTACGCCTTCTTGCCCTTGGGCGTCAGCACCTGCAGATCGACGCGGAAGGCCTGGTCCTTCAGGTCCACCGAATCCTCCTTCATGCCACGCACAGCGGCCTCGGCGGCCTTCTTGACGTGGTCCTCGACCTTGCCCTTGCCGCCCTTCATGCCTTCGCCCAGCGCGTGCTCGGCCTCGCTGGCCTGCTTGCCCAGGGCAATTCCGTTGCGGTCGATGGCGTTGCCATCCACATCGCAGTGGTAGATCGCGGGCTTGGTGCCGTGCTCATCGAAGCCAGCAACGATGATGCCAACCCCCAGGGGGCGGCGGTAACTCATGCCGAGCTCATGCAGGTAGTCGGACAGGGCCAGACTGACTTCCTTGGGGCTGATTTCGCTGCCGAGGACAAACTTGTGGTTGACGGCCACATCGCGCAGCAGTTGGCGCACCTGATTCGTGTCGCCGCCGTGGCCGGTGACCAGAACAACCGTGTCGCGGGACACCTGAATGATCTTCTCGGCACCGCTGAGCAGAGGATTGCCCTCGCGGTTCACGGTGGCCACGGCGATCTTCTTGCCGTCGTGGGCCGCCACGATGGGCAGGCCCATGGCCAGCGTGATGCGGGCGTACTTGATGGCCGGGATGCTGCCGGTCTCGTCGAAGTGCAGGTAGGCGGTGTCAACGGTTGGCTTCATCAGAGGGCCTCCGGGGTGTCCTCGGTGACTTCCTGGCTGAACGTGTAGGTCTTCATGCTGTACTCGCCGGAGTTGGGCAGGGTGTAGACGACCAGGCCGTTGCCGCTGCCCACGTCGCGCTGGGTGGCTGCCTTGATGGCCCGGCTGGCCAGTTGCTGGGCTGCCTCAAGCGTCGTCACGTCGGCCCAGTTGGCTGATTCCAGGACACCCACGGCTGGGCCGGTGCCGCTGCCGGTCACCGTGAAGTCCTTCTTGGCAATGAGCGACCCATCGCCGCCGACATCCCAGAGGGAGGCGCCGTGGTCGTCGCGGGTGGCCAGAATGAACTGGCCGTAGATGCCGCCGGAGCGCTGGATGCTGTGGCTGGCGAGCTTCGCCAGTTCCTTGGGTGACAGGGCCCATCCGCGGCGGCCCTTGGTGTATTCAAGATTGAGGCGGAGCATGTGGGCGAAGGCCTGCGCCTGACTGACGGAGCCGGCAATCGTGATGGCTGAGTTGTCGTCCAGGGGCTCGATCTTGACGACGTCTTTGTCCGCTACGTAGTAGCCCATCGTGGCGCGGCGGTCCGTCGCCAAGACGATGCCCTCGGGGGTCTTGATCCCCACCGTGGTGGTCATTGAGCCCCCATCCTGGCGGGCGTACTTGAAGCGATGCTTAAGAGTCGAGTCGGGTCATGGATCATGGTCTTCTCCTGGGGGAAGGGCAGAGGGCTTGCGCGAGCGAGCCGGGATGCGCCGGGATGCGCCGGGACGCGCGGGCGCCGGGGGCGGGCATGCAGGCGGCCGGCCGCGGAGGGCGGCGTGAGGTGGAGATGGCAGAGGCTGGCACGGCAGCCGATGGCGCCGGGCCGTCTCAGGCGGCAGCGGATTCGCCGAGCGCGTCGATGCGTTCGCGCACGGCGGTCAACTCGCTCTCAAGCTGGTCGGCGTACTGTTCGAGCCATTGCCGTCGCTCGGCCCTGCTGTAATAGTGCCGGCGGATCGTGGTGCATGGGGCGTACATGGTGTTCCTGCGGCGTTGGCCGCAACCATGAATGGGGCGCCAGACTACTTGGTGACGGGCTCACCGTGTGACCCGGTCACACGCCAGGCATGGCCCGCGCATCATCCGCTGGCTTGTTTGCTGGCGGCGGCCGGGGCGGACTCGAGCGCCAGCACCCGCACATGGTGTTCCCGGTCCACCCAGGCAGCCAGGCCACGATCACCCGAGAAACCAAGCCCCGCGAACTCACCTTTGAAATCGGTGAGTGGCCCAACCGTGTCAGGGCGGGTGAGTCGCGTTTCCGAAACCGGCTCCCAGTCGCTTGTGCTGAGCGCGATGTGGCCGGCCAGGTAGCCACCTCCCAGAGGCACAGCAGGCAGCGCGGCCACCGCATAATTGGCGACCAGAACGTGCACGTAGCCGGCGGGGTCGGCACTCATGGCGAAAATGAACAGTCCCTGCCCCTCGTCGTCCAGGGAGATGCGACTGAGCAGGTTGACTGCCGGCGCCCAGCTCCTGCCACCGTCACTGCTGGCTGACATCCAGCCGCTGAGACAGCCCCAAGCCAATCCATCGTCACCCAGCCGGGTGAGCAGGTTGGTCCCGCAGACGGGCCCCGGCGCGCAGCCCCGGGTTGCAATGGTGCGGTCCGAAAAAGTCACATCTAGGATTGGAAGTTCGCAGGGCGCGCCCCCGGAACGATCATGGCAAGCAACGAGGAAACCGGTGGCCTCGACGATGGGCGGGGAAACCAGGTTGCACGACGCGCGCACCGTTGATGAGGTCCAGGATACCCCCTGGTCCGTCGTCCAGGCGGCATGCATGTCCCGGCTGCCGCTGGTGGTTTGCCATGTGACCACCGTGGCCGGCGTCGTTTGGCCTGTGGCGATCCAGGGTCGATCGTTGTCGATTCCATCACCCAGTACGATCGGGCCGATCCACGTTTCGCCCAGGTCCGCCGTCGCGGCGTGGTAGACGCGCGAGGCGCGGCCCGTGACGCCGCCATCGATGGTGCCAACTCGAGTGGCGAGCCCCACAATGTGGAGCGTGCCCTGCTGGTCGAAGGCAAGGGCTGGATCGGCATCGCTGCGCAGGCGCAGGGGAACGGCATCCTCAATCAGGACTTCCGGGGCCGACAGGTCGTGCCACGATTGGCCGCCGTCCTCTGAAACAAGAAACCGCAGTTTGCTGGCGTGGGCCCCAGTGGCGCCCTTTGCCGAGATCAATCCCAGGGCAATGCGGTCCGGATTGCTGGGATCGATGGCCAGGAAAGGCTCCCCCTGCAATTCGGCGGGCCCGCTGGCCGGAATCCTGGCGGCGCAGTCGGGGACGGCCCCGGACCCATTCACGCATGCCAGCGCGAAGGCAGGTGCGGGCCGTTCGTCGGCGCCCCCCAGGGGGGTGCTTCCATCGAGGCATCCTGACACACAAACGGCCAGGAGCAGGATGGCGGGAGCGCGGAGCACGACTGCCAGTCGGGGTTTCCCCTGATGAAGACTCCGGCACACGCGTTGCCCACGGCGGGAGGAAGGAAGAGGGAGAATCGTGCTCAACTCTTGGTCACGACCACGTTGTCGACGGCCCAGCCGGCGTAGTTGTTGGCGGTGCCGTCGACGCTGTCGAAGAAGAACCGCACGTAGGCTGTGCTGTCGCCGGCCCAGGTGGAGAGGTCGTAGCTGGCGCCGGTCCAGGTGGCCTGGTTGGCGTTGCGGCTGTCCCACTGTTGCAGCGTGGTCCAGGGTCCGGAGGTGGACCCGCTGGCCTGCACGCGCATGATGTCGTATGCGCCGCCAGAATAGGTCTCCGTTGTCCACTTGTGGTCAAAGGTGAGGGTGGCGGCGGAGGCGCCGCTCAGATCCACCTCGGCGCGGGCCCAACCGGTTGCCTGGGCGCCGGTGCTGTACTGGCAGTCGGAGGCCTCGTTGAACTGGAGGCTGGTGGTGGGGTTGCCGCCCAGGCAGCCGCTGCTGACGCGCCAAAGGTCGCTGGAGCCACTGCTCTTGACGAACGTCGTGGTGCCTTCGAAGTCGTCGTCGAGCACGGTCACGGGGCCGCCGCCACCGCCGCTGCCGGCATTGGCGACCACGGCCGCGGCGTTGACGCCGCCAGCGCCGAAGCTGGTGTCCCATCCGGCGGCGCCGAGGTCGTTGGCGGTATTCTGGATCAGGTCCCGCAGGCCCTGGTTGGTGAGGCTGGGGTTGACGGTGAGGGCAAGGGCGGCGACGCCGGACACGATGGGCGTGGCCATGCTGGTGCCGTCCTGGTAGACGTAGGAGGAGTCGTTGCTGTTCCACGCGGCCGCGATCTGTACGCCGGGCGCGCTGATGTCGATCTCTGCGCCGTAGTTGCTGAAGCTGGCGCGGTTGCGGTTCTGGTCGTAAGCGCCGACGGCAAACGCGTTGCTGTACTTGGCCGGGTAGCCGATGGGGCCGTTGTCGTTGCCTGTTGCTGCCACCACGAGGGCGCCGGCGTTCCAGGCGTAATTGACAGCGTTGAGCAGCGTGCTGCTGCCCGTCGGGGCTCCAAGGCTCATGCTCAGAATCTTGGCGCCCTGGTCGGTGGCGTAAGTCATGCCGTTGGCAATCTGCGAGTGGGTGCCCGAGCCCTGGGCGTTGAGGACGCGCACGGGCAGGATCTGAGCTTGCGCGACGCCAGCGACACCCTTGCCGTTGTTGGTCAGGCCGGCGGCCGTGGAGGTGACGTGGGTGCCGTGGCCGTTGTTGTCGTTGGGGTCGTTGTCGTTGTAGACGAAGTCGTAGCCCTGCAGGTAGTTTCCAATGTCCTCGTGGGTCTTGCGCAGACCGGAGTCCAGGATGGCCAGCTTGACACTGGTGGAGCCGAGCGTGGTGTCCCACGCCGTCTCAATGCCGACATCCTTGATGCCCCACTGGCAGCAGCCGTAGTAGACTTCGCTGGGCACGAAGCTGGCGTGGAAGTCCATGCCGTCCGGGTGAACGTAGGCCACGTTGTCGTCCGCCGCTGCGTCGCGGGCGAACTGGACGGGGTCCTGGACATCCACGACGAGGAAGTCGATGGCATGGTTGAGCGACACGACCCGGGCGCCATGGAACAGGCCGCCAGGCTGGTAATCGCGGGGCAGGAGGTGTAGTCCTACCACGTGAGCTCCGGGGGAACTGACCTGGAATTCCGGGCCGTCAGGCAGATCGGCGACCGCGGCCAGGTCGGCGGGGACTGCTTCGGTGAGATCGGCGGCCAGCGAAAGGGCGCCCGTGCCCGAGTGCGCCACGGCCGACGCCGTGACGAGGCTTGCAAGGATCAGCAAAGTCTGGGTAATTCTCATGCAACCACTGGCTCCATCGGAACCGCGGGCGAACCGCCCGCTTGCTGGCTTAGATGTTCTTCGCCTGCACCCGTCGCATTGCGGGGGGGCGGGCATGGTCTGGCGCGACAGGATGAACGAGCGTGTTTCAGAAGGGATAGCTGGCTTCGGGTCGGCGCCAGATGCGCACCTTCTTGGTTGCAGAAGTTGGCCTGCGCCGCAGTCGCATGCGTTCTGGAACGAGGTCGGGCGGGTCAGGTCATCGCAGGGCGGTCGCTGTCAGGGTCCAATCGAAGGCCGCCAGGCGCACCGAGCCAGGGTCCTCGACCAAGCGGGGGGCAATGTCCCAATAGCCTGTGATGCGGTCCGGATCGAGCCATGCCAGGACCTGGTCGCGGTGTTCCCACCACTCGGGCTGGACGGCGGTTTCGAAGATGGCGTGGCCCGCGTCCCGGACCACCGGGGTAGCGTCGAAAAAGTAGGGCGTCCCGGCGGGGCTGAAGCGCACGCCGAGATGGGGTTGCTCCGTCGGTGGCGACCACGTGAGTTCGAATTCCACCCGCGTTGCCCCTGCGGGCACCGGGCTCCCCAGCGGGCCGAAGGCGGGGTAGCTGCCGCCGAGCCCGCCATCGTTGTGGCCAGGCTCGTCCATGTAGGCCGCCGCTACCCGGCCCTCCCGTTGCAGGAAAACCCGTTTCGTGCCGCCGGCCCAGGCCTCTTCCACCTCCTCCGGCGTCCAGATCCGGGGGCCTGGGGCGGGGCCGCGCTTGGCCTGAAAGTCGACCACGAAGGGACTGCTGTCGTAGCGGTCCCAGTCCTTGTGTTCGTACGGCCGGTGATCGTGCTGGGGTTGCAGTCGCAGCCAGGTCGGCGGGGGCGCTCCCATTGGACCGGCGGGCAAACGGTGCACGGTCTGGTTGATGCCGTGCAGGTGGGGTGTCACCGAGCCCCCCAGAACCTCAACGAACGTGACGGCGTGGGCCTGGAGTGCCTCCCCTTCTTCCAAGACCGCCTCCAGGGTCCATTGGCCCGGTTCAGGCTCCAGGACCACCAGCAGTCGCAGATCGTCTTCGGGGGCTTGCGCAACAAAGCGATCACCGGACGGCGCCACCAGCGCCAGGGAAGTCGTGTAATCGTTGGCACAGGCGGCCGCCAGCCGGCAGTCCACCGCCATTTCAGCGGGTTCTCCGTGCAGGCGGGCAAACACGGCCGAGGCCGCTTCCTCCACGTCGAACGTCCAGGTCCACAGTTCCCCCAGAAGCAGCGGGCGCCGCTGCTCACCCGATTCCCACAGCACCAGATCGTCCTCCTGGCTGGCCACCTGGATGGCGTACAGGTCCGCGTCGGGCCAGCGGGGGCTCACGGCCAAGTCCCAGGCCACCGTCTGGTTGTCTTGCTCCACGGGCGTCCAGTCCGCCCGCCACATCTCGGTCAGGCCGTAATGGCAGTCACCGCAGAAGCGGTCGGTGAAGGAATAGGTAGCATTAGCGTGCCATTGGACGCGCTGCACGCTCACGTCCGGCCCCTCGGCCTCCGGCCACCACAGCAGGGCCGCCGTCACGACCAGGAGGACCGAGGCAGCGATGATCAGGGGAGCGCGCACACACCCGACCAGGCGAGCCCCGCCATGGCTCTTTCGGGGCCATGAGAGCCTTTTTCCGTGCCCCTGCTTCGACCACCGGTATGCGTATCCTGGCCCCCTCGGCGGTCCTCTTCATGCTGCTCGTCGGACCCGGCGCCCTGCCGGCCGATGCCAACAACCCCATCCAGCCCGGCGACCAGATCAACGGCATCTGCACGTTGGCCTTCATCTTCGACGGCCAGGGCCCCGTGTCGGGCAAGGTGTACGGACTGACGGCTGCCCACTGCGTGAACCGCGTCGGCCAGAGCATGTCCACCCAGGGCCACTCGGGTTTCGGTGTTGTCGCCTACAAGGGCAACGATGACCGCAGCGCCACCGACTTCGCGCTCATCGAGATCCACCCCAACGTCCACGACCATGTGGTAGCATCCGTGCGCGGCCACGCCCAGTACCCCACCGGATCGACGGTGTCCACGGAGACGCAGGCGGGCGACCTGCTGCAATTCTCCGGCTACGGCTCGTCCTTCTCCTTCACGGGCCCCACCCGCGAGGAGCGCCAGGGCACCCTGACGCGTGACACGGCCAGCGTGTTCTACCTGGTGGGCCCCATGGATTTCGGGGACTCCGGCGGCCCCATCGTCCACATTGAGACGGGCAAGGCGCTGGGCATCGAGAGCCGTGTTGGCGCTCCCTTCGGCAGCGACGAGGGCCCCACCATCGAAGGCATCCTCAACAAGGCGGCTGCGGCGGGCTTCCCGTTGCAGATTCGCACCGTTTAGATGTGATTCGAAGACCGGGAGGCCCGGCGAGTTGCAGCCACAGGCTTGCTGCGTCCGGGCCCTCCCGCCTCTTTTCCTTGTCCCTCCAGGCGCTTGGCGGCGCTCGATTTTTCTTGTGGCCCGACCGCTCGCCGAACAGGCCCGCGACGGCTCGGCAATGACACGAAAGGCCAACGGGCGTTCGAGTTCCTTCTTGTAGTTACAGCCTCGTGAACGGCCGGTTTGGGTGATGGGTCGTACACGGGCGGGGCGAGGCACATTGTGGAGGAAACCAGGACGACCGGGGACTGGCAGGCGGTCTTCGCCATCCAGCGGACCGGCGTCGTGCTGGGCGTGCATGATGAGGGAATGACCGTGGTGGCCATGCCGTTGGCCTGAGTGCCCGGGGGCCTGCAAACTCCTGAAGCGGGCCTGGGGCCGCGTCCAGCGATAAACAGGCCGTCGATCGATCCGGCTACGGAAACGCGTTCTCCTTCACGGGCCCCCCCGCCAAGCGCGCGTCGGCGTCCTCACCACGGATAACCTGGACAACCCGGACAACTCCCACCTCGTCGGGCCCACGAACGACGGCGACTCAGGTGGCCCCATCGCGCTTGTCGCGACCGGCAAGGCGCTGGGCATTGAAGGCCGCGTCGGCCTACCGTTCGGTACCGACATGGGCCCGACGATCGAAGGGATCATGGCCAAGGCCACTGACGAGGGCGTCCCGCTGACCCTTCGAACGGTCTAGAGGGCGCCCCCGACCGCCATCACGACACGCTTGGCGGCCCGGGCGGCCACCTCGGTGGCGTCGAATCCTGGTGGGTTCCGTGACCAGTGCCACCCACGATCACGTAGCTTTGGATGACGGCCGCGTCGTTGTCAGGGTTGCTGTCGTCGTCAGTGGTCACCGTGGCACGAATCGTCGCGTCGCCGACGGCGCCGAGGCCATTCCACCGGAAGGAGAGTCGCTCAACGCCGTCGCCGGCCGCGAGGGTCCGCGATCCAAGATCTTGGGTACGGCCGTCCGCATACGTCACTTGGCAAGCGACCGCCCCCCCGGCGTGGGGGCCGCCAAGGTTCACAATTGAAACGAAGACATCCCGTTCAACACCCGCTGACGGCACGCTCGCCCAGTCGGTCGTCGCCGTGGGTCGTGGTGCGACCGACAGGTTGGCGATCGCCAGGTCGGGCGGCGGAACAAGATCGATGTCCAGATGGTACGGTCCGGGTTCCCAGAATTTCAAAAACACAATTCCCGGATCGGCCAAATCCGCGCGGGCCCCTTCGACCAGGATTCGGTCGTCGGCGCTGTAGATTCCAAACATTTGCGTGGCGGAGACTTGGAGCCGCATGCC
>JBFIJP010000119.1:0-10719 GCA_041600695.1 Thermoplasmatota archaeon
CGGGCACGAGGCGCTGGAGCCCGCCACCACCACGCAGCCGGCTGGCGTGTAACAATCGGCGCTGCCGGTGCCGCTTACGACCAGGCACCCGGCCATGCCGCTACAAGTGGCGTCGCCGGTGCCGCTGACGACCACCGGGTGGCCTTGGGCATTATCGCTGGTTTCGATCGGACCGGCCTGGGCCAGGGGAACAAGAAGCATGGCGAGCAAAAGCGCGAGCATCCGCATAACTTTTCGATTTTGACGTAATAGAAAAGGCGTTTGCGGGACCGTTACTGCATACGCAGGGCGACACCTGCCGGGGGGCGGCGGGAACGCCCTGCGTCTTTCGTGGCCGGGTCCGCGCCGTGCGTCCCCGCCGATGGCGGCAATGGATGCCTGCCGCGTGCTTGGCCAGCGGGGTCGCCGACAATCTTAGGTGGGATGCAGGAACCCGAGCCGCGTGTGGGCGCAGGCTTCCCCGACGCGAACCTGCGTCGTGCCGCAGCCCTGGGCCGCACCCAAAGGTGCTGCGATGACACAGGCAGTGGGAAGAACCGCATACTGGCGTTCATCGCAGTTGCCCGCGGCCTCCCCGGCAACGGAAACCGCGGAACAGGCATCCGACTGGCAGGACACCGCACTTCCCGTCGGCGCCACGGCCATGCAGGAATTGCCAAGCTCAGGATACCGGGTGCACGTTTTGGCGTCGCCGGCCGCGCTGACGGACAGGCAAATGCTGGACAGGTACGCCCGGCACGTCGTCGCGGTGCCCGTTCCCGCCACGGCCACGCAGCCCTGCTGGAACGAGCCACTGGTGCAGGATTCAGGGCTTCCCGCCGGCGCGACAGAGGCGCACCCGACGGCTCCGCCGCCCTGGCGTCCGTTGCAGGCCGACGAATCGCCGAGGAGCGAGATGCTGGCGCAGCCGGTTGCCGCGATGGTGTCCTCGCAGGACGCCGCGTCGCCCGAGCCGCTGGCCGCCACGCATCCGGTGGAGAACACCATGTCCTTGCAGGCGTCCGAGTCACCGGTGCCGCTGGCAGCCACGCATCCGGGGATGTGGTACAGGGGGAACCCGCCCGCGGCACGTGCGTGGGAGCACGAGTCGGCGTCGCCCGTACCCGAGCCCGCGGCGCATTGGCCATAGTTGGCGGTGGCAGTTTGGCTGCCGTCGCACGCCGTGGCGTCGCCTGTGCCGCTGGCTGCCACGCAGCCCCGGTCACCCAGCGCGGGGTCGCTGGAAGGACATGCGGTGGCTGCGCCGGTGCCACTGATGGCCACGCAGGGCCATTGCCAACATGTGGCGTTGCCCGCGGCACTCACGGCCGCGTAGTCGCCTTCCGCGTCGTCTGCGGCGACTGCGACGGGGTCAGCCGTGACAACGGCCGCCAACAGGCTGACGGTGGCAAGAAGAGAAATCGGCACGAAGAAGACCCGATGCACAGCAAACACCAGGCGCGCCAAGGAGTCGGGCGATAAAACTGCGGTCCGGACGAAACAGTGGGTCCAACAGCCGCCGTTCGCGCAGCAAATGACCTGCCCCCGCTGGCTGGAACCCGCGCATTTCGTGTGGAAATCGACGCCCATTGGCGCACGCCCACCCGCGTTGCACGTGGGCCCGCCGAGGGGCGATGTGGCGCGGCCAACAGATGGGTCCGCACGCACCCCACATGAGTCGGTGGGCCGCGCCGCCGCCATTCTGGTCGCCACATCCCTGGATGCAACAAATCATTAAATTGCCTGTTAATTTGCCGGTAGTGGGTTCACATGAAGAGAGACTTCCTGGCCGTCTTGTGCGTGGTGGCGGTCGCCGCCGCGCCGGCCCTCGCAGACCATGGAATGGTGGCCCTTGCAGTCGCCAACCTGGAAGATGGCACACAAATGCACGTCACCATGCAATACCGGCAGGGCTTCGATGACCACCAGTTCTGGGACTTCACTTTCGCCAATCTGACGTGGACGTTCAGCAGCGTCGGCATTGGGTCCATCGAAACCGGGTTCGTCAGTGGGGCCACCAGCACGATTGACTGGAGCGCCGCCGGAACCGGCGACCCGCACCCATTCCCCAACATGGCCGTGGATCAGCACACGGTCGCGCTGGACTTCGGCGGTGTGGCGGGCACGCTGACCATGACCGTGCTGCCTGACCTCTATTAGGGCCTACCCGAAGCGGCAGACGCCGCGGGCAGTTCTGATGGGTCAGGCGAGGCATTGCAGGCGGGCCGCGCCTGCTGGCCCGCGCTCTGGGTGATAACTCCTGAAGCGCCTATCCCCACGGGCAAACGTTCAGGTCGGCGAACGGCCAGAGGAGATTGTAGGTCCGGCAATCCTCCAGGGCCCCCACCAGCGCGCTGTCGGCCCCGCCGGGGCTCGCTTGCAGGAACCAGCCATTGGCAGACCCGCCGCTGGCTGCCGTCGTTCCGCTGGCGTGCCCGGTGCCACTGACGGCCGTGTTTCCGCAGGCGGTACCTGCCAGGGTGATCACCACGAGCACCCGCGGCCCTTCCTGGATGACCGCGGGGAACTCGCAGCGCACCAGTTCCTGGCCGCGGGCGTTGCCGGTGCCGCTGACGGCGATGAACCCGGTGCTGTTGCCATGGAGACTGATCCCTACGACATTTGCATCGGCGTCTCCTTGGCCTACCGCCACGGGGTCGGCCAGGACGGCAGAGGGTGCCAGGAGGAGCAGAGGCAAGATGGCCACTCGAAGAAAGGACATGCAGTGTCACCGACGGCGATGAATTTCTTTTTTGCTACACCAAACCGGGCGCGGCGGGCGCGCGACCGGCCGTTCGGGGCGTGGATCGGAGCCCGGAGCCCCCTCGTTGGTGGTCAATCGCGCGGCGTGTTGATCCGGCGAGGGCTTTGGTGGCCCTTGGCCGACGGCAGCATAGCGCCCGCGGGGCCGCCAGGCGGGTTGACGGTCGGGACTACGGGATGCCGGTCGATGTGGCACCGGCGCCCGGCGCCGCGGGCAGGTCACACAGTCCCAAGGTTTCACAGCCGGAGAATCCCAACGTCTGGCCGTTGGCTTGGCCGATCAGGCTGACTGCGAAGGCGCCACTGGCGTCGCCGGTTCCGCTGAGGCCCGCTAGTTGGTAGGCAAACAGTGCCACGCCGCCCGGCGTCAGGAGTCCGGATTGCTGGGCACGAGCGTCGCCGGTCCCGCTGGCGGCCACATAGCCGGCCGCATCGCCCGTGCCGCTAACGGCCGCCGCGCCGCCCTGATAGAGCGTCGTGCCGCCGGGCACGTCCACGGCAGACACGGGGGCGTTGTACAGGAGGTACGTTGCCACGGCGTCACCGAACACGCTGACGGCCACGAGGCCGGAGCTGTCGCCGGTCACGCTGACCCCCGCCAGCTGGCCGTCTGCGTCGCCCGACGGGTTCACGTCAACAGGCGCCTGATCGGCCGCGGCCGGGGCAGCCACCAAAAGCATCGCCGCGATAGCAAAAAACCCTCCCCTGCTTTTTGATGATTTCCCCGTCATGCCAATCCGGCGCGACAGCAACCCCGCGACACTTGAAAGTTGGCAGGGGAAACCCTGCGCTAACCGGGCAAAATGTTCACAATTGGGCAACAAATTTGTTGTCGGGCCCCAATCCTTTGCGCAGATTTGCCCGGGAACCCGGGGGCACGCGCCTGGGTCGAACGGCACGAGCCACGGTGCCCCTCAGGAGGAACGCGCATGGGCATTGTGCCAGCCTGCCGGGCCGTTCTCAGAACCGCGCACCCAGCATCTCGTGCCGGTTCAGGGCCTCCAGCACGCTGCGTTCATCGGTGATGATGCAGTTGACTCCGTGCCGTGCCAGTTCCAGCGCCCGGTCCGGGTCGTTGACGGTCCATGTGCCAATCCGGAAGCCCCGGTCGCGCAGATCCTCGGCCACCTTGGCCGTCAGGAAATCGTGGTCGGCGTTGATCCAGGAACAACCGGCCTTCTGTGCCACCTCCAGATCCTCAACATCCAGCGGCCCCAGAACAATGAGTCCCCGGGGGGCGCCGGGGTGTCGCTCCAGGGCGTCCATCAGGCAGCGGGGGTCCATGCTGCTGATCTGGACATGCTCCAGGACACCATGATGCTCTGCCAGGTCGAGTGCGCCAACGGTCGCCCGGCGGTCCTTGATCTCGATGTTCCACAGTCCCTCCCAGTGGCCCAGCGCGGAGAACAAGTCGTCGAGCCGGGGGACCGGGCCAGCACCCGTGTCGTACGCCCTCAACTCGTCATAGCGCATGTCGGCCACCCGGCCGTTGCCGTTGGTTGTCCGTTCCAGGCCGGCGTCATGCAGCACCACCACCTCGCCGTCCCGCGTGGCCCGCACATCCAGTTCGACGCAGGGGAAACCTGCCTCGACGGCCGCCTCGAAGGCCTCAATCGTGTTCTCCGGATGTTCGCTGCTCAGGCCCCGGTGGGCTGCCGCAAAGGCGGTCAAGACTCACCTCCGGCGTGCCCCGGGCGTGGCACTTCGGCGTCGTCGCGCCGGGGAGCTCCAAGGTCGACGGTTACCGGGGCGTCGGCCGACCCGGCGTCCGGCCCTGGGCGCGCAACCGCGCCCGACCCGCCCGACCCGCCTGATGCGGAGCCCGCCATGCGCCAGGGCTGCCCCTGCACGATTTGCATGTGGGGGAATGCGATGGCGAGGCCCTTGCGGCGGAACGTATCGTGCACCGAGTGGATCATGTCGGTGTAGGTCTTGATGACGCTGGAGCGAACCGGCTCGACCCAGTAGCGAAGCTCCAGGTCCACACTGCTTGGCCCGAAGCCGATCGTCACCGCCTGCGGCTCCGGGTCCTTCATGATGTCCGGGTGCTGCTTGGCCAGTTCCACCAGCGTCTGCATGGCCAGACCGAGGCGGCTGCCGTACTCCACCCCCACCACCAGGCGTCGGCGCAGGCGGCGGCTGTGGGTGAAGTTCTTGACCTTGGTCGATTCGACCAGCCGGTTGGGGATGGTGATCTTCTCGTTATCGAAGGTCAACAGCGTGGTAGCTCCCAGCGCCACGTCCTCCACGTACCCGTGCAGGCCGTCGATTTCCACCCAGTCCCCAATGTCGAAGGGATGGTTGTAAAAGATCAGGAAGCCGGCGATGACGTCTCCAATCGTGTCGCCTGCGGCCATGCCGATGACAATGCCTGCGAAGCCGGCACCCGCCAGGAGGCCCGTGAAGGCGGTCTGCAGACCCCAGATCCCCAGCAGGGTGATGGTGCCCACCACCATGACCAGCAATGCAACGATCAGCCGCATGGGCTTGGTGCGGCCCACGATGACCTTGGTTTGGTAATCGTCCAACTGGCGCAGCCGGGCATAGCGTCTGGCGGAGCGGGTCAGGGCGCGTTCCGTCAGCTTGATGGCGGCCCAGGCCAGGATGGCCAGCAGGGCCGTTGCCAGGAGCCGCACCAGAAGCTGGTTTTCCGGCGCGTTGAGCCACACGTCCACCTCGTGGAGCCAGCTTCCACCGCCACCCGTGGGGGCTGGCGCCGGGTCCGTGACATTGCCTTCGTGCTCGACCACGGGCCTGCACGCGGCCCTTGTCTCTTCAGGCTTGCAGGTTGCCGCCACGCAGGCCCGTTGGGCCGTGGACCATCGAAACGGACCCAGTGGCGGGCCCGACCTCGAATATCTTCACTGTTTTCGAACGCGTCGTCCGGCTCGCCGCGGGGCCCGGCCAAAGGGGCTAAAGCGCCATGCGGGTTCGGTTGTCAACCCGGACCCTGGGCTTCCTAGGGGACTCCCTGGTCCGATGGGTGACCATCCATGTCCACTTCCAAGGGTTTAGAGGGCGTCGTGGCGGCGCAGAGCGGCATCTGCTACATCGACGGAGACCAAGGTATCCTGTCCTATCGAGGCTACGACATCAACGAACTCGCGCCGCACGCGACGTTCGAGGAAGTCACGTTCCTCCTGTGGGAGGGTCGACTCCCGACGCGCCAGGAACTGGCCACGTTCCGCAAGCAACTTGCCGCCAACCGGCACCTTCCGCCGGCCGTCATGGATGTCCTGCGCAAGGTGGCCAAGACCATGGGGCCCATGGACGCCATCCGGACCACTGTGAGTGCGCTGGCCGCCGGCCGCGACGACGCCGACGAGGCCACCGTCGAGGTGGACAAGCTCAAGGCGGTCGAGGTGACCGCCCAGATGGCGACGATTGTAGCGCACTACCACCGCCTGCGCCGCGGCCTGGAACCCGTCGACCCCAAGCCCGAACTCAGCCACGCAGCCAACTTCCTCTGGATGCTCAACGACTCCATGCCCCCGCCGGCCGCCGAGCGGGCCATGGATGTTGCCCTGATCCTGCACGCCGACCACGACTTCAATGCGTCCACCTTCGCAGCCCGCGTCACCGCGGCGACGCTCAGCGACTACCACAGCGCCATCACCAGCGCCGTGGGGTGCCTGAAGGGCCCCCTGCACGGCGGCGCCAACATCGGCGTCATGCGCATGCTCCTGGAGCTCGACGAGTCCGGCAAGGACCCGACCGAGTGGGTGAAGGAGAAGCTGGCCGCCAAGGAGCGCATCATGGGCTTTGGCCACCGCGTCTACAAGACGCTGGACCCGCGCGCGATCCACCTTGGCAGCCTGTCCAAGGACTTGGGCGAGCAGGCTGGAAACATGAAGTGGTATGACATGAGCGTGAAAATTCAGGACGCCATGAAGGAACTCAAGGGACTCGACGCCAACGTCGACTTCTTCTCGGCGAGTTCCTACTACATCATGGGCATCCCCCTGGACCTGTACACGCCCATCTTCGCCATTGGCCGCATTGCCGGCTGGAGCGCCCACGTCATGGAGCAGCACGGGGACAACCGGCTGATCCGGCCCCTGTCGGACTTCACCGGCGAACTGGGCAAGAAATGGGTCCCTGTGGACCAGCGCGAACCGGTTCTGGCGCACTAGCTTCCGCACTTCAGGCCCACCACCTTCTGAACAGGGCTAGGTGGAAGCGGTTACGCGGCCCACGCCCAACCAGCCCAACCCTGTGCCAACCATGGGCTCCGCGCAGGCTTCCGCCTGCGTACGAGGGCCCAGGCGCCGACGCGCCTTAAACCGGGAATGCCATCGCCGCTGTGATGGTGCTGGTTTCCCTTCCCTCACGCCTGCGTACGCTGGCCGTGGTCCTGCTGCTGCTTCCCTTGGCGACGATCGTACAACCCGGAAGCGCCGACCACGGTATCAGTCCGACCAACGACGACTTCGCCGACGCGCTGGAACTGACCAACGCAAACCTGCCCTACAACGAGTGGGTCGAGACTGCCGGGACAACCATCGAACCCGATGAGCCCAATGCGTGCGGCGCCGACCAGTACTCGATCTGGTACAAGTTCACCCCGTCCGAAGAGATGGGGATTCGCGCCACGTTCAACGGCGGGGGCTACCGCGACGTGGTGGGGGCCGTCTACACCGGCTCGTCGCTGGCGGACCTTACGCTGGGCCGCTGCGAGTCGTTCACCTTCTTCCCTGTCGAGGTGCACATCCCTGTGGTCGCTGGCACCACGTACTACTTCCAAGTCGCTGGCGAGGAACTGGACGACAATCTGCATGTTCATGTCCAGTTCGAGACCCATCCGCTCGAGCCCAACGACAACTTCGCCGACGCCCTTCCCATCAACAGCCTCGTCGAGAACCGGATGGTGGTGGATGACCTTACCCTACAGGACGGCGAACAGCAGCCCTGCACGAACATCGACAAGTCGGGCTGGTACCGGTACGATGCGACGCTTGAGGGCACGCTGGTTCTGTACACCTTTGGCCAGTACGACCGAACCGGGATCGCAGCCTACACGGGCACGTCTCTGGCGGACCTGGAATTGATCGATTGCGACGATTGGAGTTCACTCGCCAACACCTACATGCACGTCGATGTTGAGCCCGGCACCACCTACTTTGTCCAGGTGGGTGTCGAACCCGACTCCATCGGCACGGTCCGGCTGACTGGCGAATTCGTTGCGCCGGAGCCCCACGACGATCTGGCCACCGCCAAGAGTCTCTCGACACCGAGCCAGGACTCGGTCCGGTTGGAGGACGCCACGGTTGAGGCAAACGAGCCAACCAGCTGCGTGCGCGGGGGCAACACGGTTTGGTACAGCTACACCGCCCCCCAGGACGGGACCCTCGTCGCCGACCTGCGTGCCTCCGACTTCGATGCCCTGGCCGCTGCCTACATCGGCACCGGCTACGACAATCTGGTCCGCATCGCGTGCATGCCGACCTACCAGACCCCGCCCGACCTGCGAACGACGGTTGAAGCCGGAACGACGTACCTGATCCAGGTTGGTTCTGAGTTAAGCTGGCACAGCACCCGGCTGGAAGTTACATTTGATTTGTTCGACACGCCCGCCAACGACGATTTCGCTGACGCGCAGATTGTGGATGCCATTCCTGTCCAACTGGACGCCAGCACCCTCGGCGCGACCGGGGAAGAGGACGAGGAAAACAGTTGCTTCGCCTCCCCAGAAGCCAGCCGGTGGTACGGCTTCACTCCCACCAGCGCCGACACGCTGAGGGCCTCCCTCATTGGGTCGCCAACCCAGACCGACCTGATTGTCTACACCGGTAACACCCTGGCGTCGCTCAATGAGCGCGAGGCCAACTGCACGTTCATGGCAGCAGGCCACCTTCAGTTTGAGCCCACGCCTGGCACTCGGTATTGGTTCCAGGTGTTGGCTGATGACAACGACCGCGGTGAGGCAACCCTGGAAATCAGCCAGGCGGCCGCGCCGGCCAATGATGACATCGCTAACGCCCAGGACATCGTCCTGCCGTTCGCGGCGACGATAGACACGCGGGGGGCCACATCCGATCCGGATGACCCCGACCGGTGCTCGTCCGACAGGAGTGATGTCTGGTTCCGCTTTACAGCTCCCCGGACCGGGTGGTACCTCTTTGGCGCCGAGGGGGACGGATTCAATGCGGAAGTGGGTGTCTTCACGGATGAGGCGACGCCTGAAGTGGCTCGCTGTTCGTCGAATTACTTGTCCGCAGCCCCGTCTTCCAGTATCGTCGACGACCTCTTGACGGCCGGCCAAACGTACCTGATCCAGGTCGGATCGAATTACGGTCATTCAGGGGACATCACCTTCACGGCCGAGGCGGCGCCCCGTCCCGTCAATGACGACCGCGCCGACGCGACGCCGCTGACGGCTGGCGTCCCGAGCCTGGTTTCGTTGGCCTATGCCTCCGTTGAGGACGGCGAGGATGCGCTGCCGTGCGGTACCGGAGATCCCAACACGAATACGGTCTGGAACACGTTCGTGGCGCCGCGCGACGGCGTGGCCTCCTGGACGGCGTCCCGTGGCGGCGGCACCAAAGCCATTTACGTTGAGCAGGGGGGCGAATTGGTCCTGCAGGAATGCGGCTTCGCCCACTTCGCCATCCGGGCAGGGCAAACCTACTGGATCCAGCACCTGATGGAAGTGATCGCACACTACAGCTTCTACAACTACGACTACGATTTCACCATCGATGTCTTCGATTCGGCCGTCAACGACAACTTCGCCGACGCGTTGCCTTTCGCCATTGACAGCAGCATCACGGTGGCGGTGGATGCGCGGGCCACGGACGAGATCGGCGAACCCCAGTGCGCCGACAGCGGCAGTATCTGGTACAAGATCGAGCCGACAGAAACCACGTGGGTTCGCCTGACCAGCCCCTACATCTGGGGGTACCATGTGGCGGTGCACAGTGGGACCCGAGTGGATGATTTGACCCAAATGGCGTGCGCCACGTACACCAGCGACGATCCAATCATGGAGGAGGTGCTGTTTGCTGGCCGAACGTACTACGTGCAGATCGACCAGTGGATCAGCAGCGCCGGACCGCTTCAACTGGATCTCGTCAGCGTGGACCGCCCCGTCAACGACATGCTTCGTCACGCGGCACCCCTGGAGGGGCTGACGGCGGAGGCGACCCGGTTCACGTACGATGGCACGGGAACGACCCGGGAGCCCGGCGAACCCCGGCCCTGCATCCGCGACGGTCGGCGCACCATGTGGTATGAGTTCGATGCGCCGGCCGCCGGTGTGCTCACACTTGACACGCGGGCCACCGCCTTTGATACCCAGATGGCTGCCTACGTCGTTACGCAAGCCATCCAGCCGGACTCCTGGACGGCGGAGGCACGCGACCGGGCCTACCAGGGCTGGGACACGCTCACCAAGCTTGGATGCGCTGACCTGCCCGGCGGCGGGGAGCAGCTCATGGTAGCCGTGGCCCCCGGCCAAACCTATTACGTCCAGGTGAGCGGCATCGACGGACGCACGGGTACCGTTGAGTTGGATGCGGTATTCGTGCCAGAACCCTGATCGGGGACACCGCAGGCCCGCGCCGCCACCGGCGGTGCGCTGGCGCCGGCCGCACCCGGCGGCGGCCATGGCCGTGGGCGGTCTTGATAGCGCAAGCAGGGCTGTCGGTGCATCGCCCTTGCTTGCGCCGCTGCGGGGCGTCATCGAAAGGTAGCCCGGGCGGACTACGGGCACAGGCGAAGCCCTCGACGCAGCCCCGTGCCTGCGCATCATAGGCGACCGCCCGTGGCCGCTTAATACAAGGCCCCCTCTCCCCCGGTTATGGTCCCGGATGTTGGATTGCTCCGAGCGCGAGCACTGCTGATTGCGCTGTTGTTCGTACCGCTTGGCTTCACGATCCAGGCAACTGGATCGTCGCACGGTCTGGTGGACGGAAACGACGACTTCGCGGATGCGTTCGAACTGACGCCCGCCACCCTGCCCCACACAGCCAGTGTCGA
>JBFIJP010000120.1:0-10698 GCA_041600695.1 Thermoplasmatota archaeon
ACCTCTTGCCCGACGGGTGGCTCCAATGGATCAATGACGCCGACGGGCCGCTTGTTGGGCCCGGGCGTGGGTGGGCATCAGCGGGATGTGCGCCGGACGCGACCCGAGGCCCACAAGACCGCAATCAGACCCACGGGCAGGGCAACGCCGGGCGTTGCCTTGGCTTGCGCGCCACTTTGTGCATCCAATTGCAACGAGGCGCATGCCATCCAAGTATCATAAATCCCCTGAACGTGCTTATGCCAGGGCCAAAAAATGGGATCGCGCAAGGTCAGTCCCGCCTCGGCCATGTCGCCACCAATCGTCAGATGAACATCCGCGTGATACCAACTGCCTTCGATCGTTTTTCCCAGCCGGTTCGCATCTGGAATGTCGCACAATGCCGTGTATCCCCAGAACGGGGAACCGTCGCTCCCCCCGCCCACGGTCAGGAAACTCGGAAGCGCAATGCCGGGGGTTTCGGTCGCACGCTTGAGGCACGGCATCGCTACGGGATACGCAAACTCCTCCGGAATGGGAGTCATGGGGTCCCACGAAACCAGCACGGGGTAATCATGGAGGGCCCGCCAGTCCTCGTACGTGACAATCAGATCACGATGGTACTCCAAGAATTCGATGCCGTAGGGGTCGGAGTCCGACCATGTGTAGACTGGCTCCAGGAACCGCCCTTGATCGCCATGCCATTTGGCGTGCTGAAACATCAAATCGTTGGTGGCATCCACGCTCGCCACCAGCGGAAGCTTGGACGTGTCCTCGGTGCCGCCGTTGCGGTGGCAGCGATCGTAGACCATCGTTACCCAAACATCATGGGCGCCTCGATACGTGTCAAAGTTTTCCAGATACGAATCGAGAATCGCCATCTCGCTGACCGCCGCAGCCGAGGGAATCGCCGTCAGCATCAACACGGAAATCCACAGGAAGCCGGTACCCGCCGCGCCCATCATTGCCGGACAGACGGCGGGGGGGAGTATCAAACTTCGCCACAACCCCGGCGACGACACGTCCCCGATCAGCCCCCCACCGTCAAACCCGCGCGCAGGTCATTGCGCCGACCACATGTTGAGCCGGGCAGCGGCGGGTATCGTCGAACCCTACCGCTTGTGGAAGGGGGTCTATCCAAGTACCGGCCCCCACGCCTGCCGCGCCCGCTACTCGCCGGTCCATCGCTTCAGTTTTGGAATCTGCCGGGTCAAGAACCACGCCAGAGCGCCGTTCATCCCGTCCTTCTTCATTTCCTGAATGCAGTATTTCTGGAATTTCTCGGCGGTGTCAACTTCAGGAGGACTCAGAAATGCGCCGCCTTCGTAGCACATGGAGCAATAAATTTCACTGATCGAACCATCTGCATTCGAGCCGCCACCCTTCTTGTCCTTCTTCATGGGGTATCCGCAGCTCTGGCACTGCTTGTTCATCCATTTGCCTCCCGGCGGGTGCACATGATGTAGAATTGGCTCCGGGCGACTATAAAATGAACGCGGTGGACATGCAGGGCCTAGGCCAGGACGGTGGGCTGGGCCGGGGGGCATGGGTTCAAGGCGCGCCGAGCTTCGCGCCAGGGCCGGTAAATCTGGTTCAGCACTCGGCCTGCCGACAGCTTTGTGCGCATCAAGAGTAACCACGGGCCTCAATTTACTCACCTGTCGGACACCCGGCACGATTCGCCAACAAGGAGCGAGTGATCGCTCTACCGACACGTTTCCAAATCAACACCAGGACACGTCCACGGCAGACGTACATTACCACTTGTTAGCGGGCAGAGGCTCCATCTTGTGGTTCTAGGTGGATTGCCTACGAAGCGATTCTACAGCCACCTCCATGTTCTGCGCTACATCATCGTCGGCCCAACGGTCCCAGAACTCTATGGTGGCGCTGTCCGGTTTGCTCTTGGGTGGCGAAATACGGATGCGGCTTGGCAGAATGGCCGCGTCGCCGACAACTAGGGCTTCGCCAACATCCAAAATCGGGAGGAGGTCGGCGAATCCACCGAGCGTGTCGGGCAGTAAGCGTCGAATTACGGATTGATCTTCGGCGTTGGTCAACCGCATGGATACGAAGTTGCTGCATTGGCTCAGCACAGTCCGATTAACTTCCGATGGTCGTTGACTAATAACGGTAAGGCCCACGCCATATTTGCGCCCCTCCTTGGCGATTCGTTCGAATGCAGTCAGGCTCTGCTCCAGGATGCCTGTGGCAGAACGTTCGGGAATGTACAAGTGTGCCTCGTCGCATAGAATCGCAATAGGATGCCTTGAGTCCCTAGGCGTCCATTGCTGGATGGAAAAAACTAGCCTTGCTACCAGGCCAATCACGAGCGGCAGGACATCCGACGGAACCTCGGAAAAGTCGATGACCTTGATTCCTCCCTTGGTTTTGGTGCCGGTGCTGCCCAACAGCATCGTCGCCAACCTCTCTAACCATGAGTATTCCTGTGTTTCTTCGGAGCCAGCAAACATGAACCCCAGGCGACGGTCCTCGCTTTTGGCTTGAAGACGCTGAATGAAGCGGCTTAGTTTTCCGTGAAATGGCCCCTGTTTTGCCCGACCACTAGCACCATCCACCATTTCCTCATTTTGGTCGTTTAGATCCGCAATTACCTGGGTGAGGTCGTACGGTATCGGGCTATCAATCGTGAAATGGGCCAGAACCTCGGGTTGGTTATGCTCTTCCAGGTATGTCCTCTTGGCCATCGTGACTTGTCGATTGAACACCATGGCCTGGTTTGGAGCATTTTGGTCACTGCGGTCGAGGAGCAGAGCGAGCATTTCCTCGTACGAGAGGAGCCAATATGGAAGATGGAGGACGCCGTCATCGAGGCTAAGTCCGCTCGAGAAATCCGATGGTCCAGCAACGCGGAGATGTTCAATGCCTTCGTGCTTGAGCGGGGCGTATTCACCGTGAATATCGAAAAGGAGCGCGCTTGCGTTTGGCAGGGCGGCCACTTGCTCTACAATCCGGGCGACGGTCCATGATTTTCCCGAACCGGTGCTGCCAACCACGACTGCATGCCGCTGAAAGAACCGGTTGCCGTCAATCCAGGCTGTGGCATCGCCATCAAGCGTGTAGTGCCCGAGGTTCAGCGGCTCCTTTCCCGCGGCAATTTTTTTGTTAATGGCTTGCATGAAGCGCGTGAGCCGTTCTCCTCCGAGTACGAAGCAGTCGGCGTCGATTTCGGGCACGGTTTCAAGGGTGCGGCGGAAGACATTGCTTTCGGCGCCGACTTTGTCTAGCAAAGTCCCGATAAGTGTGATCTTCACTATGTTTTCAACAACAGTCGGTTCTGGCTCCGCACCGTTTTCGTCGTCCGACGTAGCGACCAGGGCCCGTCGCATTATTTTGGTGACGAGCCCTACTAAATGCTGCCCCGCTCGCGCGCTCGTGAGCGCGACCAGTTGGTTGACTTGCATTTGCCGGAGTGCTGTTGTGTCGGCCACAGTGACCATGACGGTCCCGGTGTCTACTGCAAAAACGGAGCCAATTGCGTCGTCCTTCGAGTAGTCAAATATTGTCATGTAAATTCTCCTTCTTCATCTGTTAGCAGTTCCAAAAATGGGCCAACTTGCCACAGGTCGTGGCCGGGGAGCATCACGCCGTCGACCTGGCCGGGGTAATATGCTATTGTCCCGGTTTCTCCCTCCTCTAGCATGAGAAATTTGGGCGGGGGTGCCTGAAGAATTGCCGTACGCACGGCCGGGCTCAGCGTGCGAGTAACAACAACAATGGGTTTTGCCTGGTTTCTCGTCCGAGCCAGGATTTTCGGCTGAACGTGTTCATCATTAAAGCCGTAGCCAATGCACAGAAACCCGCTGGCTTGTTCCACAAGTCCGTCGGACGACGAGAGGGCAGTTCGGAATGGATCTTTCAAGACGGCCCTGTACTTGCTAGTGCCTGGCGTAACGACCAGCGGCTTTGTTGCTCGCGGAATCTTGCTTGCTGCAGGTCTGCCGACGAACTGGCCAGCGCCGTCCTCAAACCAATCAAGAGAACCGTGCACTTTCAAGAGTGTCACGCGCCCTTCATAGCCGGTTTGAGGGGGCGATGTTTGGGCAACCAGCCGACCATCAAAACGTTGTAGCCAACCGGTCGTGGTGCCCGTTTCAACGTGCGCTCCCACATGGTTTGCTGCATACTCGACGAGGCGGTCGTAATTTGTGGTGATGGCAGCGACATGGCGGCTGGCAGTGCGCAGAAAGTGCGCAAATAGCCGGGCCAGGGGAAATTCGGGATTTTCAGAGTTAAGTGTGTCAAGGAACGCCTCGTCCTTCGCTGCCACTAATTTCCAGGTGGCCTCTACCACGATATCAATGGTTGCTGGTGGCAATGCTACGTTTTGGAGAGCGACTTCGAGGTCTTTGTGCGCATCCAAAGCGTCCCGAAGGTCGGACCATCCTTCCGGCTCAACATCCGGGAATGCAAGAATCGCGGCCGCCAACTGGCCCATGGTTGGTAAACCGTGGGGGATTGTCGCACCGGCCCCCAGTACAATGACTGGGACATCCGCCAGATATTTTTGGGCTAGCGAGGCCACTTCAGCAATCATCACTACTGCGGCTAATAGTATCCGCAACGTAAATGCAGCGGTGGCTCGGCACGCTAACAAGTTCTTCACCGGAACCCCTGTACGGGCAGCCACAATTTCAGCACCCTGTAGGAGAGATGGGCATTGAGCAGGCTCCAGTGGGACCAGGTCTTAGCCGTCGGCATAACCCTCCGTTTTGGCGTGTTTTGTCGACGCGGCACAGGTGATCGCTGCGAAATCCGTCGCTGAGTTTTCAACCCTACGGCGCCACTCCGGCTCCATACTCCCCAACCACGTACTCCGCGTATTCCGCCCCGTACAAGCGTGTCTCTTCGCCCGGCATTCCAGAGCAAGCCGGGCCCAACCGCCCCGGGCACGGGCGGCGTCCTGGGTGCCTCGGGCAGTTCTGGCCCGGGGGGTATGCCTGGTGGTTCTGGGAGGCGATCGCTCACGCCTTGGCTGAGTGCGGCGCGGTAGTCTGCGGCCGGGGGGCGGAGGAGGCCCACATCGATTTCTTGGCACGCTTGGTCTGTGGCTGCGTCGTCGGTGGCCGTGAGGCAGACGGTGTAGGTGCCGCCTTCGGCTTACCCGTGTTCGGGATTTTGTTCAGGGCTGGTGGAGCCAGGTTGGGCGCCCCCACCATGACGGGTAGGTCGTCGTGGCCCACGATCACATCGTAGACAAGGTCGGTGCCCGCGGAATCGACAATGTACGTCCACTCGATTGATCCGGACGCGTCGTACTTCAGCAGGATGACGTCGCAGTCGTTGCTTGCGTCCTGTGCCCGCACAGCCACGGATACGTTGTTTTGGCCGTCGACCGCAATGTGCTGTACGTAATCCCCGCCGCCTCCGTAGTCCCACGTGGCCGCCCACGCTTCCGTCGGGGCCGCTTCGGCTGCCGCTACGGGAAGATGGCTCATGGTCCGGAGCGCTACGAGGGCCTGGTCAAGGAGGCAATGATTCGGTCTACCATCCAACCTCACCGCCATGGGAGACGCGGTGGTGGCATTTGATCGGATCGCCGAATTAGGAATGCGTTGGCGTTTACTTCCTCCGCCTCCGCACCGCTGCTCCAACGATCAGGACCAGCAGCAGGGCCAGGCCGATGCCGGGGCTTTCTTCGTCTTTGGGCGGTGGCAGGAGTTCAGGGTCCTCGGACATGGGTTCGAGGTTGACTTCCTGTTCGAGGAGGTTGTTGCTTTCGTCGTCCTCGGTGATGTTCCCGTCGGGGTCGATGCGCAGGCTCATGGCGTACAGGCCGGGGGCCACGGCGGTGTCGTATCGGATGTCCCAGAGTTCTCCGGCGGCGAGTTCGGGGACGTCCACGTCGGCCAGGAGGTCGCCGTCGCGCAGGACCCTGAGGAAGGTGGCGTCGGACATGGCGCTGCCGGCGTTCTGGACCGTGATGGTGAAGCCTGATTCGTCAACGTCGATTCCGGTCACTTTGAGGTCGGGCCTGGCGGGGGGCTTGGGGCCAAACAGGTACAGGGTGCCGTCGAAGGTGGCGACGTAGGCGCGTTTGCCGTCGATGGCGGGGGAGGCCTTGATGGGGGCGCCGGTGTCGAAGGTCTTGAGTTGCGTGCCGTCGGTGGCGTTGATCCAGTACACTTTGCCGTCGTCGCTGCCGGCGATGACGATGCCGTTGGCGATGGCGGGGCTGCTGGTGACGGAGTCGCCGGTGCGGTGCCACCATTTGAGGGCGCCCGTCTGGCTGTTGACGCCGTAGATGTTGCCGTTGTTGGAGCCCACGACGGCCAGGTCGCCGGAGATGGCGGGGCTGGCGTGGATCTTGGTGGGTCCGTCGTCGTCAGGGACGGTGAAGGTCCATGCGGGGACGTGCTTGAGTCCGAAGCATTGGTTGACGCCGCTGCTGATGGGGGTCACGAGGAAATTGCGCAGCGTGCCGTCGTAGCTTCCATACATGACGCGGCCCCGGCTGGCGTCGACGGCCGGGCTTGACCAGACGATGTCGTTGGTTTGGTGAATCCATTGGATCTTGGTGGTCTTGTCAGGTTCGCCCTCCTCGTTGACGGCGAAGACGTAGTTGTTGAGGGCGCCGAACATCACCTTGCCGTCGTAGACGGCGGCGGCGGTGCGGATTTGTCCCGAGAACGCTGTGCCTTTGCAGGTGGTCACGCCGGCTTCCGAGACGGAATAGTCCGGCCGCAGGCTGGAGAGCTTGAAGGTCCAGAGGAGTGTGAGGGTTTGCGTGTCGTAGGCTTTCATTTCGCCTTGGTCGTTGCCGATGAACAGTTTGCCCTGGTGGACGGTGATGGGGGCGAGGGTTGCGCCAACCTGGGCCTTGGCGAGTTCGGTGCCGCGCTCCAGGTCGAAGGCGATCAACTGGCCTCGAACGTCGGCGACGTAGACGCGTCCGCCGGCGATGGCGGGGGTGCTCACAACTTTGTCGCTCATTTTGCCGCGCCAGATTTCGGCGCCGCTGTTGGCATCTAGGGCTCGCACCAGCCCGCCCCAATCCGCTACAATGACCCGGTCGTCGGCCACCACGGGGCTGGCTTCAATGGGGGGTCGCGCGCCGCCCTTTTCGGGTTCTTCCGTCTGGACGCTCCACCAGATGTCGGTGTAGACCTGGTATTCGGCGTTGTTGGGGGAGCCGGTGTTTCGGTCATCGCCGTGGAAGGAGGTCCAGGCGCCGGCGGCTCCGGGGGCCACTAGGGTCAAACCCAGGAGAACGACAGCAAGGGGGCGCATGGCCGTCTGTTGACCTGTGCCCAATCTAAACCACGCCTGCCCCGGGCGGTGGGGGCAAGGGCCGCTTATCCCCGCGCCGGTCCCCGCGGATGCCGGGCGTTACCAGGCAATCGGCCGATGCAGGTGCCGCCGGGCCCTGACGGGAACTTCATACCAGTCTGCCTTCAAATCCCGCTTATCCGGCTCCCATTGGGCGGCCTCCGGGCCGGCCTCGGCCCCGCAGCTGGGGCACCTGTAGCCCGCACCAGAGCCGCGGCTTTTCATGGATCGGCCGCAGGTGCTACAGGAGGGATTGGCGACTTTGACCGGATGGTCCGCCACCTGCACCACGTGCAGCTTCTCCAGCCGAACGGTGCCGTCACCCCACGCTCCGACCACGACCACGGCGTCGCCCGGGCGCAGGGCGCGCACCGTGTCCCGGAAACGGCCGGTGGGCTCGAAGGCCGCAGCCTCAAAGGCGATACCAGACGCGTCCTCCATGGCCACGAAGACGTGGCCGCCTGCGCGGCTCTCGGGTGTCCCGGCCACCGTGGCGGCCACCTGGACCGTGGCGCATTCGGGGGCATCCAACAGCCCTTCGACCGGGGTGACGTGGTCGCCGCTGGCCTGGTTGCTGGCCCATAGCAGCCATCCGTCGATAGGTTCGCCCGCCGCCCGCGCCAGGGCCGCAATGGCTGCCTCCCGCAGCCGCTCGGGGTCCCGCCCCCTCAATCCACACAACACCGGATCGGGCGTGGAGGGCACGCAGCACAGCCGGTTTACGTCGGGGTCCATGGTGTGGAACGTCGCGCCCCAGGCATCCAGTGCAACCAGCGGGGCGGCCTCGACTGCCCGCAGCGTTCCCCAGCGCGCCGGCTCACGGTACGCCAACATCTCATAGCTGGAAGGCGGGCCAGGCCACGCCGCCGCCGCCAGGCAGCCGACCAGGCCACGGCGGCTTCCGGCCGCTTCGAAGAGCGCGCCCTCACTGGTTAGGGCCGCTTCGGCGTCGCCCGGCTCGACGACGGTGCGCACAGCGGCGTGATACCACCAACTGGGCGCGGAGCTGGGCAGTAGGGCCACCGCCGGTTCGGAGCCGGGCTGGGAGGCACCCCTTACCGCTTCCCACACCGCCTCCAGCAGTTCAGGAGTAGGTGCGGCCGGCGGCGCTTCGGGAAAAGCCAGAATCTCGCGGCCACGCAGCTCCCCGATCCGGGTCTGAGGGCCCCGCGGCACGCCCAAGCTAACGACGACCGCGCCGTTGCCCCGGGTTTTCCACGGCGCGTTGGGATTGAGCCGCACCAGTCGCGGCAGGCTGCGCGGGGCCAGTTCCGGCAGCGCCAGCAGCGCGTGGAACAGGGCATGGGTGGTGCACCCGCCGTCGGGACTGTCGGTGTCGTCGATGGCCAAGAGCACAGGCCGCGCGACGGGGGCGGGGGACAAAGCCCTACTCACAGACACCCCGACAGCCGCTAATCCGGTTCGGCGAGTCTCAGCGCGAAGTTCTGGGCGTCGCCTGGATGAAGTGACAGTCGCGTCAGCCAACCTTGGACTGGATCGTAGCGAATCCAGTAGGGTTCGTACTGCGAGATGCCTCCCTGGGATTCGACCCCATCCAACGGTTTCAAGAAGTAACCATACCGAAGCAAGCCAACGCCGATGAGATGATCGTCATGGGTTCGGCCGCTAAGGCCCACACCGAACCAGGCGGGTCGTTCGGCTCGCACCTCCATCCGTTCAATGGCTCGCGCAAAATCGACGGCCGACACCAGCGGCCACGGTTCGCTCACCACCGACTCGCAACTGCGCGTGTAAGTCTCCTGCTGTTCATCCACCAATTCGAAGCTACGGTTGCCCCCATCCTCCTCGAAAGCCTTGAACTCCCACCTCGTGAGGATGCCTTTGCCTGTCGTCGTTGACAACGTGAATTCGCCCACCTTGTCCCTGGACGTCCCAATCTTGATGGGAATGAGGCCTCCATTTGACGGCTCCGCGGGAGCATCCAAGACAAATTCTACGAGGCATCCATTTTCAAGGGCCTTAGAAAATGTTGGACTAGATGCCCGAGCCTCGTCGATCAACTCGGAGGCGGTCTCGGGCCATTCAAAGAAGGCCTCATTCTCGCCTGGAAAAAGGACTCCGATCCGCGCATTCGTGGCGGCCGCCGGTCCGTGGATGGGCCACTTGTCGGCTGGGCCCAAAGGTCCGGTCTCGGCGTAGCTGAGACGGACTCCGGTAGTAACAGAGAGGTCATTTGTGGAAGGGATCCGGAAGGACACGGGAGCGATCGTTGCATCATCGTACTCGTAGATTCCATCCAATAGCCGGTTGGCCTTCGGGATGATGTCGGGCATGCCCTCGATATCGATCCTACGAAGGCCTTCGCTCCATTCAACATGGGCGCGAGCGCTCCACGAATATCCCGCCCATTCAAAATTCACGCTTTCTCCGTGCGTGAACGTGGACAGGAAAAAACCCCGGCCCGGAGGGGCGCCCTGGGAATCCCAATACACCTCATGACGGACGCACTTGCTCTCGACAACTCGCCAGCAGGGCAGGTCATAACGAACCAATCGCCAATGGTTGTCTAGGTACAGCTTGGTTTGGAGTTGTGGCCAGTCTTCATGCATCCATTCGAGCACGTATGCCAGCCGATTGAACCCATCTCGATCGCCGATGCGCACGGGGCCCGAAAGGGTAGCCTCCTCGATACTTCCGTCGCCGAGTCGGTAGGTGGCGCGGAACCCAATAGCCTCGACGAATGCAGAATGGTTGGCATCATTCGCGAGGCATCCTGAAAGAGGAAAAAGTATGAGAGTTGCGCATAGCAACAGGCGTCGTGTAACCATAGGCTTACACCAATGAACAATCTGGGCCAACCTTCAGCTGATCCTCGATCGTTTCGCCGTAATTGAGTGCTTCGGCGAGGCCATCAATGGTGTTGCACACGGTGCCCTCGGCATGGGTCCGGTGGGCCACTTTGTGGTCGGTGCCGCACCAACCGATACCAAGCGAGATAACGGAAGACGTGCATTCATCGTCGAGGTGGTCGTCCGCCCACTCCATGAATACTTGCGACAAATCGGCGGAACCACTCCCGGTAGTTCCGAACCGCGCACAAACGAATCCTTCGCTCGGCGGAGGGCTGCACTGTTGGGCTGGTTGGACGGTGGCCGTGCCTTCAAGGTTGACACATACCTTGCCCAAACCGTTGGAGTAGAGCTTGCAGTCGCCCGAGAGCGAATCTCCGTCAACGTCAGCGGATCCCGCCGGAACGAAGTTAATCATCAATGTTAGGCAGATACCTGTGCAAATTTTTAGCCACATGTTCATCACTACCGCGAACGGCGAGGGCGCATTCGCGGGGGGGGGGCTGTATTCCTTGTGGCTAATACAGTTACGTCACGTTGCCAAGGAGCAAACGGCTGTCGGCCGACTAAGACACGGGCGTGGAGGGCACGCAGCACAGCCGGTTTACGTCGGGGTCCA
>JBFIJP010000121.1:0-10623 GCA_041600695.1 Thermoplasmatota archaeon
AGCATACCGTAGGGCAGGTAGACTTCGTGGACCCGGAAGCCGTCCTTGATCAGGCGGCGGCGGAAAATGTTCCAGTAGATGTGCCGCTGGCCCAAGATGCCGTGTACCAGGATGACGGGGTTGCAGCGTTCGCCGGGACGGCCTTCCATGTTGAACCTTGGAAAGCAAGTTGCCCCTTAAGGTAGCGGTCCCTAACGGAGGACTGTGGCTGGGCGTGGGCCCCACACGGGGCCGCGTGCAATTGGCCCGTCTGCAACGCAGCCCTCCGACGCCCCTCGCCCGCCACCGGCCCCAATCAGTCGACCTGCTCGTTGCGATGGTGCAAGGTGCCGCCGCCGAGCCACGACCGTGTCATGGCCGTCGGCGCGTGACTAGCCAGGGACCATGGCGTGTTCTTCGCAAGCGACGGCAACCCTGGCCCGGCCGCCTGCGCAATAGGCTCCGTTGTTGCTGGCCTCGCCGGTCCCGCTGATCGCGATGCAGCCCATCATGACAAGAACCCGTTGTTCCGAGTGGCAGACCTCCGACGGGCCGTAGTGGTTGGACGCGTTGCCGGTACCGCTGATGGCGATGCAACCGATGAACATCGTGCCTGGATCGGCATAGTAGCCCAGGGCACACGAACGGTACCTCGCGTGGTTGCTGGCGTTGCCCGTGCCACTGACGGCGATGCAGCCCGCTGCGACGCTGGTGGGCAAGTTGCCGCCAAAGATCGACGAGGCGCACGAGTGGTCCGTGGCCTGGTTGCTGGCATCCGAGGTTCCCGAGGCGGCGACGCAACCCACGACCATGCCTTCTGACTGGGCGCCATGGTAGACGTACCCTTCATGCAAGCCGCAACTATCGCGGCCCGCCTGGTTCGACGCGGACCCGGTGCCGCTGGCGGCGAGACACGCGACGGTGAATGCCTCGGCCGACCCAAAGTGGAGGACGCCGCCGTGGGCACTGCCGCAGCTGTAGCTGCCGGCGCGGTTGGAAGCGTCGCCTGCTCCACTGGCCGCCAGGCACGCCAGGCCTGCGTGTTTGGCGTCGGAGCCCTCCAGGGCGCTGCCGCCACTTGATCCGCAGCTTCGCGCTCCGGCCGTATTGGTGGCCTGGCCCGTGCCGCTGGCGGCGACGCATGAGACGCCTTGATGCTCGGCATAGGCGTACCACTCGCCGTGGACCTGGGCGGTGCCGCAACTGAAGGCACCCGCCTGGTTGGAGGCATCGCCCGTGCCGCTGGCGGCGATGCAGTGAGCGCCGAGGCCTGCGGCGCGGAGGTCGTTTGCTGCACTGGTGGCCGAGCCGCAGCTCCTTGTGCCGGCTTCGTTGGAGGCGTCACCTCGGCCGCTGGCGGCGAAGCAACTCAATCCCGTGGTGTTTCCCCCGGTGGTCGAGCCACAGGAATTGTCGCCGCCCTTGTTGCTGGCGTCTCCTGTGCCGCTGGCCGTGATGCAGGACACGTCGGCTGTGCAGTCGGCGCCTGTTGCGTCGCCCGTGATAGAGACCGCCAGCGTGGACGAACAGGCGTCCTCCGTCGTCTGGATGTCAGGGCTGGCGTCGCAGGCCGCCACGGGTGGGCTGAGCGTAGCAGCGGCGACGAGAAGAAGGAACAGGACAGATGCGCTGGCAAAGAATTGCATGAATACCGTTCAATCAAAACCGCAGCGCAGGTAAGTAGATACCGCACGCACGCGGGAGGTCGCGCAGGCCGCGGCCTGCGGCGGGCCGGGGCAGCGGACCTCGCCGCCGCGGTTGCGCTGGGTGAGGGGTGCTAAGGGATCGTCTCGCAGGACACCTCAACGGAGGCGCGACCGTAGCAGCTGCTGGGTGCCGTGTTGGAGGCCCTTCCCAGGGGCGCGATGGCCATGCACACCACGGCCGCGTTGCCCCGGGGGGCGCACGAGTATGGGCCAGCTTCGTTGCTGGCGTCGCCGGTGCCGCTCACGGCAATGCAGCCGACGAGGACTCTGCTGAAGCCAGAATAGATATCGCCGGCGCAGGACGAGGGGCCCGCGTCGTTGGTGGCGTTGCCGGTGCCACTGACGGCCAAGCAGCCAACAAGGATGGGGCCGGCGCTAAGCAAAGGGGTTGCGCAACTGCCTCCGTCGACATCGTTGGTGGCGTCGCCGCCGGTGCTCATGGCGATGCACGCGATGGACGCATCAATGAAGCCGGGATTGTCGGTAGCAGCAGCGCATGCGCTGCCGCCCGCCTGGTTGACGGCATTGCCTGTGCCGGACACGGCGATGCACGCTGCACCCGGCCCGCCGGCTGATCCGTCGAAGTCGGAATAGCCCTCAAAGTAAGAGCAGGAATCGGTGCCCGCCGTGTTGCGGCTGTCACCTGTGCCGCTAGCCGCCGCGCAGGCCAAGCCAGAACTGCCGGCGGAGGCCTCGCCCGAATTGCCATTGCCGTAGGCACAGCTGCGACTGCCGGCGGCGTTGCTGGCCTGGCCGGTGCCACTGGCCGCCATGCAGGCTGCGCCGGTGCTGGACGTTCCATTCCCGTACCCGGTGTCGGTGGCCGACGAGCAACTGTACCAGCCCGCCGAGTTTGACGCACCGCCAGTCCCGCTGGCGGCGACGCAGTTGGCGCCCCTGCTGCGCGCCGAGCCCGCAGGGTCCCATCGGCCCACGAAGTCACCATAGGTCCAGCCGCAACTGAAGTGGCCGCCGTTGTTGCTGGCGTCCCCCGTGCCGCTGGCAGCGATGCAGTTGGCGCCGTACGTTTCCGCTGGCGCGTAGTCACGGTTGCTGTAAGCAGATCCACAGGCCGCCTGTTCCATGCTGTTTGAAGCGTCGCCCGTGCCGCTGGCGGCAACACAAGTCAGGCCGACGCGTGTCTGACCGGTGACGGCGCTTCCGCAGGTCCAGTTGCCGCCCTTATTGCTGGCGTCGCCGGTCCCGCTGGCGCTGATGCACGAGACGGCGGCTGTGCAGTCAACCCCGGATGCGTCACCGGTGCCTGAAAAGGCAAGCGTACTGGAGCAGGCGTCCTCGGTGGTCTGGACATCAGGGGTGGCGTCGCACGCTGCCCCCGGCACCGCGACGGCGGCGAGGGTTGCGGTCAGGAGCGTCAAAACCATGATCTGTGACGAAAAGGACATGGGATCACACCGGGAAAAACGAAGATCAGGTAAATGACGTACGCCCAGTCGGGGGCGGCGGTCCGCAGGCGCTGGCCTGCGCAGGTGGTCATCGAAGCGGTACGTCGTCGACGCGAGAAACCCACCGATCAGACGACAAATCGGGCCAACAATGCTTATCCTTGGCGCACGGTGTCCACCGTCGTTGATCCACCAGGACATACCCAATGCGCCGCCGCCCCATGTCGCTCATGCGCGCCTGGCGGCCACTTGCGGCACTAGCTTCATCCTGGAAAGCAGGGAGGGGCCCGAACGGCTGGCTCGCTACTCCTTCGTCGGCTGGGACCCCGTGGCCCAGGTCCGATGCGATCAGCACGGCCTGCACGTGACGGGCGCCCTGCCGGCACCCAGCCTCGACCAGGACCCTGCCACCTACCTGCGCCGCGTGCTGGCGTTCTACCACGTCGAAGACCACCAGAGCCCCTTCGTGGGCGGCCTTGTCGGCACCCTCGGATACGACTTCATACGCAACATCGAACCCGGCCTCGACGCCGGCACTCCCGAGGCCTGGCCCCGCTTCGCCTTCGGCCTCTACCTCGATGCCCTCGTCTACGACCATCATGAAGGAACCTGCCATTATGTCAGTCGGGGCGAGGATCGCAGCGCCCTGCTTCTGGAAGCCCTGGACCACGACGCACCTCCCGCCCCGCTAAGCGTCGGGCCCGTGGAAGCCGACTCCGACCAGTCCCGGTTCGAGGAACAGGTGCGGGACGCCCAGACGCAAATTGCGGCGGGCGAATGCTTCCAAATCGTCCTCAGCCGGCGTTACCGCGCGCGCTTCGGGGGCGACCTGGGCCGCTGCTACGACTGGCTCCGGGACAACGCCGCCGTCCCCTACCTGTACCACCTGCGCTTCGCCGCCGCCGGCGGCTCCCCCGCATTGACCCTGCTGGGAGCCAGCCCCGAGACACTGGTGCGTGTGCGCGCCGGCGTGGCCGAGACGTTCCCCATCGCCGGCACCCGCCCGGTCACCGGAGACGACGACGTGGACGACGCCAGCGCCAAGGACCTGCTGGCCGATCGCAAAGAGACCGCCGAGCACGCCATGCTGGTGGACCTGGCCCGAAATGACCTGGGCCGCGTCTGCTCGCCCGGCAGCGTCGAGGTGGCCAGCCTCATGGAGATCCAGCGCTTCCGCCACGTCCAGCACATCGTCAGCCACGTCACCGGCCAACTCGAAAAGGGCCGGGACGCGCTCGACGCCCTGGCGGCCGTCTTCCCCGCAGGAACCGTCAGCGGCGCCCCCAAGATTCGCGCGATGGAGCACATCGCCCGCATCGAAGGTGAGGCCGCGCACCCCCGCGGCCCCTACGCAGGAGCCGTCGCGTACGCCAGCTTCAACGGCGATTTCGACTCAGCCATCTCCATTCGAAGCCTCAGCGCGTCGGGCTCCGAGTTGACGATCCAGGCAGGCGCCGGAATCGTGCACCGCAGCGACCCCGCCACCGAATTCCACGAAACCCGCCACAAGGCCGCAACGCTGCTGGAAGCGGTGCGCCAATTCGGCGCCACGGTTCCCGCCGAAGCCCCTGTCGAGGTGAAGCCGTGAACGCCGCCCGGCCCCGCATCCTGGTGATTGACAATTACGACTCCTTCACCTACAACCTCGTACACGCCCTCGCCCAGCAGGGAGCCGATGTTGAGGTCCGGCGCAACGACACCATCGACCGCGCCGCCGTCGCAGCCCTCGCGCCAGACGGCATCGTCCTCTCCCCCGGACCCGGCCATCCCGCAGTCCAGCGTGACTTCGGAGTATGTGCCGACCTGATTCGGGAGCCCCTGGACATGCCCATGCTGGGCGTGTGCCTCGGCATGCAGGGAATGGCCCAGCACACCGGCGGAACCGTGGTCCGGGCCCCTGAACTGGTTCACGGCGAGGCCAGCCCCGCCAGCCTTGAGGAACACCCCCTCTTCGCCGGCCTGCCCCGCCAGGTCCCGGTGGGCCGCTACCACAGCCTCGCCGTGCAGGAATCCGGCCTGCCCTCCGAGTGGCGCGTGATCGCCCGAACCGGCGAACTCGTGATGGGGATTGCGCACCGAAGCCTCCCCTGGACCGGGGTTCAATTCCACCCCGAATCCATTCTCACACCCGACGGGCCAAGCATGGTCCGCAACTTCGTGGAGAGCTGCCAATGAGCCCCGCAAGCGACGACTTCCCCACCCTGCTTGATCAACTCCTGGATCGCCAGAGCCTCGACCAGCCAGCCGCCCACGCCATCATGGACCGCACCCTGACGGGCGAATTGGGCCCCGAGCGCCTCGCAGCCGTCGTGACGGCCCTACGCGCCAAGACCCCAACGGGCGCGGAACTCGCCGGCTTTGCCCAGGCCATGCGAGAACGCAGCAACCGCATCGACCCGGGCCTTGCCGCGGGCGCCGTCGTCATCGACAACTGCGGCACCGGCGGGGCACCCATCAAGACCGTCAACATCAGCACCATGGCAGCCTTCGTCATGGCGGCCGATGGCCTCACGGTTGCCAAGCACGGCAATCGCAGCGTGACTCGCCCCAGCGGCAGCGCCGACATTCTGGAAGCCGCCGGCGCCCGACTCGATCTCACCCCATCCCAAGTGCAGCAGGTCCTGCGCAAGGTGGGCATCGCCTTCCTCTTCGCCCCGGCCTTCCACCCCGGCATGAAACACGCCGCGCCGGTACGCAAGGCCCTCGGCATCAAGACCATCTTCAACCTCCTGGGGCCCCTCACCAACCCCGCAGGAGCCACCCACCAAGTCCTCGGCGTCTACCACCCGGAACTGATGGAACCCATGGCCGACGCCCTCGCCCGCCTTGGTTGCAAAGCCGCGTACGTGGTCCACACCACCCGCAAGGGCCAACCCGGCTTCGACGAAGCCACCGCCTGCGGAACCATCCACCTGGCCCCCATTCGGGACGGTGCGGTGGCCCGGCACGAGAGACTCGACCCATCCGAACTCGGCCTCGCGCCGGTCGACCCCGCAGCCTTGGCTCCCGTTGCTGCCGTCGAGGCGCCAGCGCTGATGAACGCCGTCTTGTCGGGCAAGGCCCCGGCCCCCATCGCCGACGCCGTGGCCCTCAACGCAGCCCTGGGCCTCCACGCCGCGGGGCGGGCGACGGATCTGCCGGCGGCGCTAGAGCGGGCCCAGGGGATCCTTGCGGAGGGTTCGGGATTGGGGCGTTTGGAAGCCTTCGTGGCCGCTACGAAGGCTGCCTAGGCCTGGCGGCGGGCCAGAAGCCAATGAGTGTGCGAGGGTGATTTATTAGTACGTGAGCGATCGCCCAGGCATGAGCCACCGGATGCTGGCGTGCCTCGCCTTGGCGGCCAGCCTGACGATCGCCACGCCAACCCCCGCATCCGCCATTGGCAACGGTGTAACCGACCGCACAGCGGATTTCTTTGACTGTGTCCAGCGTGAGGCCGCAAAAGCGCTGCCACTGCGCCCGCCGCACCCGGATGTAACGAAGTGTGAGCAGCAAGCGCGAGCCATTCCCAGCGGGTGCGAGCCACACGCCAGTGGGGCGGGGCAGGGGTCGCTTAGTAAGGGCTTGTGGGACGGAGACCAACAGAGAATCATCATTCCGACGACCGGGTTGGTCATCATCGCGACCTACTACGACGTTTTTTGGACCAACGGAGCTTATTTCGATTACTCGGGGTGCTAGGCATGGGCAATTGGAGCGTACTTGCTTCTGTGGCCCTGGTCTTACTCACCGGCTGCACGGGAACGCCCGCAAGTGATCACCCCCCCGACGACTCCACCGGAGCCACGCCGGGAGGCACGGCCGATGCACCGGCTCGCCCACCCCCGCCTGCATCCGCCGGGCCGCTCGACCCAACCGATTCCCCATGGATCCTAGACGGCTGCGACCGATGGACGGCCCTAATTGAGCACGAGAACGTAATCTACGCGCCGGAGGGGCCCTCGGGCTGGGAAAAACTCGGCATCATACCAGAGGTGGTCTATCGCTATGAGGTCTACGAGTGCCGACGGGTATCCTGGGGCACCTTTGAGCGGGGCCCGGTCCGCATGGCGTTTCAGAGCCACGACTATTACCAAGCCCCCGAATCGTGCCGAGACGGCGTCAGCGGAGCCGCCTACCTTCTCGTCCACGGGATCACCGATGATGCGGAACTAGCCCAAGCGATCCAGGCAGAAATCGGCCTGCCCACCGTCGTGGGTACAATCAGCATTGAGACCAACGAGCAGCACGGCCTTGTCATGGCGCAGGTCCGCTGGGGCGCAGGCGACAATCTTGTCGAACTGACGTTCTTGCCCTACACAGGCTCCAAAGGCCCGGCCCAATTCGAAACCGTTGATTTCGTCTACGACGGGTCGACTCTCGCGGCCTTGCACACATCAAAAACGCAACACTACACGGACCCGGAATTCTCGCTCGTGGAAGGGCAAGTCGGACCAGCCACCTCGTACGGACAGGCCGGCGGATCACAGGTCTTCACCAACGCACAGGTTCTGTCCAACGTGCATCAGACCCGAGAAATCACGCTCCACGAGGACCCGTTATGTTCCGGGGACTAACGGCCGTCGCGATCATTGTCGCCCTTGTACCCGTCGCCGCCGGTGTGCCGCTCGCCTTCGACACCCCTGCGCAATTGGGGGGTGACATTGAGCTCCAGGGCGGTACGTTGCTGCTTGCGCCTTTGCCCGGGGCTAAGATCATGATCGCCATGCATGAAGCGGGTTCCCGCGTGATTCACCACGAACATCGGACCGGCGCGTCAGTAAACGTTGGCACCAATTTCTCGACGACGGCCCGTCCCGCCAGTAATGAGTCCACCTCGCAGACCCCGTTCTTAGCCGAGCTGACATCGCGAGAAAACGCCTCGCTTTGGCTGACCACAAAACAGTCCATGTCGTCGCTGAAGGGCGCCGCTGGCGAGCTGGTTCACATCCCCGAGAACAACAACTACTACGCCGTCGTCGGAGGCAGCCGCGAAGCAGATCGGTTTCGAACAGCCCCTCTGGCCGATGGTGCGCCAGGCGTTGGCACCCGCCTTCTCGGTGCTTTCGGGCCGGCGCTGCAGGGCCAGGTCCATGCCGTGGCACGGAGCGTGGAATGGCATGGCATGGACGTAGTTTGTATCCAGGGTCCTTGCCCGCCGGGAGGTGTCGTTACCCCACTGTTCAACGTTGGTAATCCGACGGCATCCGCATCTGTAGACCGGTATACGTTCATCCATCTGGGGGGCCAGCTATTGGTGCGTCTGGATGGCCCGCTGGCCTTCCACCTTCAGGTAGGGTCGGCAATCACGGTAAATGCAACCGGCTGGGCGCGCCTGCCCGCCGCCGTTGGCGTGGACGATCTGGCGCTGGACGGCGATCAAACAGTCCGGCTGGACGGAATATTCTCACTCGCAGACTTGCGCCGCGGAGAACCGGGACGGCTCGAAGGCAACGTGCGTTTACACGCCGCAGCCATCCGCGTGGATGAGCAATGGCTTGAGCCCATTGCCGCGTTGCCCGCCGCTGCGGCTGGGTTGGTCCTCGCTGCCCTCTTGGCGAAGCTTGCTTCTGTTGTCGCGCCCTTGGTCGCTCAGGTGGCGCCCGAGCGCGTCTTGGAGCACCCGAAGCGGCGTTCCATCATGACGTATGTCCGTGCTCACCCCGTCGCCACGTTTCGTGAACTGGTGCGGGAGACTGGCATCATGAGTGGGACGGCGCGTCACCATGTGATTGTCCTGACCCGCAGTGGGGTCCTGGAGCAGCGCCGGCATCGTGAGACGCTACGGTTCTTTGATGCGACCGCCTTTGACGAGTCATGGTCGGCGACGGTCCTCTTGCGGGAGGAGCCGCTGCGGCAGTTGCATGACTGGCTGGCGGCGCATCCGGGCCGCAACCAGAAGGTCATCGTTGGCAAGTGTCAGGAATGGGGTTGGAGCCGCAGCACGGCACAGCACCGATTGAAGCGCCTGGTTGCCGAAGGCATGGTCATGGAGCAGCCGCGGGGGCGGCACAAGGTCTACGGCGCCCTGGCCGAGCACGGGGCCGCCCCGTCGCCCCGGGCTGTTTCGCAGGCCCCCAACGCCCAGTCGGCCTAGACCACGCCCTTATGGCAACCCTGTCTCGGCCGGCGTAGTCCATGACCGAACCCGGCGACAAGCCCGCGATTCTGAAGGAGAGCCAGTTCACGGTGAAGGAGGGAATCTTGTACCGCCTCCTGCGGACGGGGTCGATCTGGATGAACAAGCTGTTCTTCAGCAGCATTTTCCTGCTGGTCCTCTGGGTCACCTTTGCGGCGCTACAGGGTGACACGGCCTGCGCCGGGGGCATGGATCCGGGCAACAGCACCGATGTGGCTGCCGTCGAGGAGGGCGTTTGCAGTCCTCTGCTGACGCCCACCGCGAAGTTCCTGGGCGCCATGACCCTGTTCAGTTTCCTGTTGTCCATCGCGCTGGGCGCGCTTGGCCTGGTGGTCGGCAAGCAGATTCTCGAGTCAACGCCGGCCGACGAAGAGGCGGGGGCGCCGCCCCGGCCGGATGACGAGGAACACGCCTGATGGGGCATCTGGCGCGCTTCGTTGACGATGCGCGCGCCCGGGTACGGGCCGGCGGATATGCCTCCCCGGTGCCCGTTCTTCAGCCCAACGGTTCCCTGCGTGCTGGGGTTTTGAAGGGCTCGGGAATCGTCGCCGAATTGAAGCCGCGCAGCCCCACGAGGGGCAGGCTGTTGGCGGGCTCGGCAGAGGCGATCCTGGAGGCCTACCTGGAGGGGGGTGCCTGCGCGCTGAGCATCCTGGCGGATGCCGACCATTTTGACGGCAGCCCGGAACTGGTGCGGCGGGCTCATGCCGTGGGCCTCCCGATCCTGTTCAAGGATTTCGTCGTCACACCCGAGCAGGTGGCGTGTGCCGCCGCGTGCGGGGCGAGCGCGGTTCTCATCATCGAGCGCTGTTTTGCCTCCGCCGCCGAGCGCGAACATTTGGTGGAGGTGGCCCAAGTGGCCGGCCTCGAAGTTCTGCTGGAGGTCCATGGGGCATCCGAATGGGAGCGGGCCCGCGATTCGGCGGCTGACCTGTTTGGCGTCAACGCCCGCAATCTGGACACCCTCGAAATCGACATGGCGGGTTCCGTTGAGGTCGTGCGCGGCATCGCCGCGGCGGGGCGGCCGGTGCTAGCATTGAGCGGCATCCGCACCCGGAAGGACGTCGCCCGGGCGCGGTCTGCCGGAGCATCGGGGGTGCTGGTGGGCACCTCCCTGCTGGAAGCCGCCGATGCGGCTCTGGCGGTGCGTGCCCTGCAGCGGCCCCTCGTCAAGGTCTGCGGATTGACCCGGATCGAGGATGTTGAGGTGGTGGCGGCGGCGGGGGCCGATCTGGCGGGCTTCGTGGTGGAGGCTCCTGGTTCGCCCCGTTCCATGTCGCCAGAAGAGGCGGCACCGCTGGCAGCACGGGCGCGCGCGGCCGGCCTGCGGCCCGTACTGGTTACGCCACACCCGGACCCCGAGGCGATCCTGGCGTGGTGCCAGATGGTGCGGCCGGCCTTCGTGCAGGTGCATGGC
>JBFIJP010000122.1:0-10544 GCA_041600695.1 Thermoplasmatota archaeon
CCCGCCTACTTGGGGGCAGCGCCAAACAGCGGCCGTCATGGGGAACATTTCTTCCCAAATGGTCCACATTGTCGGGCGAGGAGCGCGAACGTGGACACAACCGACGCGGCTTTGGTGCGCTTCTTCGCATCAGGCGAGGCATGGAACTGGGACATCCGCGCATCGATGGCCGCCGCCGCGCGGCACACCGGGCTCAGCCGTGACGCGGCGAGGCAACGCATGCAACGCCTCGAGGACCGAGGGATCATCGTCGGCTGGGATGTCGTGGTGAATCCCGGCCTGCTCGGCAGCGAGATGACTCGCTTCGAGTTCGATTGCCCCGACGGCCCGGACAAGGCACGCCTCATGGAGCAGCTCGCCACGCTTGAGGGCGCCCGCATCCTGTTCGACTACCACGGCGGCGGCCTGGCCGGGCTCTATTACACAGCGCCCGAGCACGGCCGGCGCTGGCTGGCCCTCCTGGAGAGCCTGGCTCCATCGGCGCCCCGGGCCATTCCCGTGCACATCCCAGCGCCCACAATCAAGCCCACACGCGCCACCTGGCGCCTGATCCAAGTCCTGCGCGCCGGGCCACGCGCGCCGCTGGCCGACATCGCCGCAGAACTCGGCGTGTCCACCAAGACCGCCCGGCGCCGCATCGAGGCCCTCCAGGCGGGTCGCGGCGCGTTTTTGACCCTTGGGACCGACTTCAGCCGCTTTGAGAAGGGTATCGTCGTCGAGGCCAAGGTCGCCGCCGAGGATCCGTCAGCGATCCGCCGCCAGATCGAAGCGTGGCCTGGGGTCACGTACATGAACCAGGGCGGTCCAGTGGTGGTTGCGTCAATCGTGGTCGAGACACCCATGGACGTGACACGGACCCGCGAGGCGCTGGCCGCCATGCCGGGCGTCACCTGGTCGGCCTGTCACATCCTCCAGCAGAGGCTGCTGCTGCACGACTGGCTGGACGCCCAGATCGAGCATCGCATCGCCGCGGCGCAGGTGTAGCGGGCGCCGCGCGCTCTCGCTGAAGCCTTCCTACCGACCTCGTATGTCGCTACGCGCAGAGGACGATGTCAATATCCAGGCGCTCCGCGAGCTCCGGACTGCCCGGAGCTTTGCTCCGAGCAGCCCCGCCGCTCGCGCCGTTGGCGCTCGCTACTGCCCGAAAGGCGCCATCGACCTCGTCTCTTCGCTGCGCTCAGAGGACGATGTCAATGTCCAGCCTTTCGGCGAGCTTCAGACTGTCCGAGCCTGTGGCTCGAACAGCCTGATCGCTCAGGCCTGCGGCCTTCGCTACTGCCCGAAAGGCGCCATCGACCTCGTCTCTTCGCTGCGCTCAGAGGACGATGTCAATATCCAGGCGTTCAGCGAGCTCCTTGTACCGATTCCGAATCGTGACCTCAGTCACACCGGCCACTTCGGCGACTTCGCGCTGGGTGCGGCGCTCGCCGGATAGGATGCTGGCGATGTAGATGGCGGCGGCGGCAACACCGGTGGGCCCCCTTCCACTCGTCAACTCCCGGTCCGCTGCTTGCTTCAGGATGTCGATGGTTTTCGCCTGGACGTCGCCGGACAGCTTCAACTCGGAGCAGAAGCGCGGGATGTAGTCCTGAGGAGCCGTCGGCATCAGCTTCAGCTTGAGCTCGCGGGCAATGAACCGGTAGGTCCGCCCGATTTCCTTTCGGCTGACACGGCTGGCGTCGGCGATCTCGTCGAGCGTCCGGGGCACGTCACATTGGCGGCACGCGGCGTACAGGGCGGCAGCGGCGACACCCTCAATGGAGCGTCCGCGAATCAGGTTCTTGGTGACCGCGCGCCGGTAAATCATGGCGGCCGTCTCGCGCACGTTGCGCGGCAGGCCCATGCCGGAGGCCATACGGTCCAATTCGGACAGCGCGAAGGCCAGGTTGCGTTCCGTGGCGTTGCTGACACGAATGCGCCGCTGCCACTTGCGCAGCCGGTACAACTGGGCCCGGTTGCGCGTGGGGATGGACTTGCCGTAGCTGTCCTTGTTCTTCCACCCAATCATGGTGGACAAACCCTTGTCGTGAATGGTATAGGTCATCGGAGCACCGACACGGGCACGCTTCTCACGCTGCTCGGAGTCGAACGCGCGCCACTCGGGGCCCTGGTCGATGAACGCGTCGTCCAGCACAAGGCCGCACGTTTCGCATACCATCTCACCGCGCTCGTAGTCGGTCTTGATGTGGTCAGACCCGCACTCCGGGCAGGTCGTGATCTCTTCGATTTGATCCTTCTTCTTCTCTGCCATAAACGTCACTCCCTTGGCCGCCGGACGCGTACAAAGACGTTTGCTTTCGACGGTTCCATTGCCGCTTCTAGGCTTAAGGTTTGTCATGGGTTTTATCAACTCCAAGGCCGCCGAGGGGATAGGTTCTTGAATCACCAAACCGGGCAAAACTACATCCCCTATTCATTTCATTTCCGCAGATTCGCCACGCGCACGCGAGGGCTTTCTCAAGTGATCGACCAAGGGGGGCGGTCCGGCCCGTCCGCCCGGCATCATGGAATCTTAAAAGGCGCGGCCATGTGGCCCGAGCAAGCCCGCTCTCTGGCTCGGCGCGAAGCCGCAAGCCGGTGCCGCGGTGGACCTAGCATGCCTTCCGCACCTGATTCCTCTCCCAGCGCCGGGCTCATTCACGAGCGGACGGGCGGTGCGGGGCCTGGTGCAGCCTTCGTTGCCGGGCTGGCGCTCCTCGCCCTGGTCATGGGGACGGTTCTCCTCGTCCTGGCCACCGCGTTCCCGACCGGCACCAATGCAGAGGGCGCCTACGCGCGTGAGGATTCTATGCTCTCCCGCGCGTTCGATTCCGTCGGGCTGGTCGCCGCACGCAACCTCGTGGCAGCCGCCGGCGCGCTTGCCATCGTGGGGACGGGCATACTGGCTCGACGGATCTTCCACCACGACGGAGTCGGGCTGCTGGCGGCCACCTTCGTTGCCCTCGATCCCGCCTTCCTGGCGGCCGGCCACCTCGCCCTGCCGACGGTGCCGCTGCTGGGCTTCTCCCTGATGGGTGCCGCCTTGCTCAGTACTTCCAAGGACGGGCTGCGCTGGCTAGGCAGTCTGTCACTTGGCGCTGCCGCCTTCCTGGAACCGGTCCTCGCGTTGTGGGTCGTGCCGCTTTTCCTACTCGTTCTGCTTCGCGGCAACATCTATGCCGCGCCCAAACACTTGGTTTCGGCCGCTGCAAGGGTTGCCGCGCTTCCCTTCGTGGGTGCCGTCGGGGGCGCCGTGTTGGGTTCCGGCGGGAGCCTTGCGTGCCTACAGGGCTCTGCCGTCGACCAATTCCTGTTGGCCCGTGCCGCCGACGCCGGTCCCGTCGTGATCGTCCATAACCCTGCGCTCTGGTTTGGCGGCCTGGCGGCACTGGCCATCCTGGGCGGCGGCGCCACCTTCCATGTCCTGGGCAATTTCCGCCTTGCCAGACTCCCTGGGCGGGTACAGGTCCGCCTGCCAGAGCCGTTGCCTGACTACCACGCCCGCGCGCTCTGGCTACTGCTGCTGGCCGTCGCCGCGCCGTCTCCCATCCTATGGATGCCCGTGCTGGCCATCGCCCTTGCCGCCGGCATGCGCCACCTGGCGCGCGACGCTCCGGGATTCGGCCTGGTCGTCGCCCTGGCAAGCGTTGCCTTCGGGGTGCTCTACCTGATCCGGCTGTGGCCGCTTGTCACGGGCAGCGCCACGGCCGCCGACCTTGCGGACCTGCTCCCGGTCGTGCCGTGGGCCACGGCAAACTTCTGCGCTGGATAGAATGGCGCCGCACCCGCCGATTCGGCGTGGTTTGGGCTACTTAAGCCAACAGAAGTGAGTCGGACAACTAACCTTTCGACCGATGAAGGATGATGGTTATATAGGGGACCAGGGTAAGCCGATTTTCAAGTCCGAAACTGAAGGCTGCGGTTCACACTTCAGCCACGCTCTGCGACGCCCGTCCATCGGTGATGGCGGGCCCGTTTGGCAGGTTTTGGACCTCTGGAGGAACACACATGAACAACTCGAACAAGCTCCTGGCCGCCCTCGTGGTGCTGGCTCTGACGCTCGTGGCCCCCCTGGCCTCGGCGCAGGCCCCCTACGGCAGCCAAATCAAGGTCGGTGACTCGGACTTCATCCCCGTCACCGGCGCTATCTCCATCGTCCCCACGGTGCACTACCTGCCCCTTGGCGTCGCTGGCGACATCAATGACGACTGCGTCTTCTTCAACCTGGACGCGGCTGCCGGCATCTCCGCCGGTACCCCCACCAACTTCGACGTTCGCGTAACGCCCTGCCAGGGCAACGCCGTCGGCAGCCTGGTGACGGACGCCTCGACCGTTGAGAAGAGCACGGGCGGCGGCGCAGCCCCGGCCGTGACCCTCAAGTTCGCTGACGTGAACAACAACGGCCGCTACGATGGCGGCGACTACGTCTACCTGACGACCGCTGGCGCCGGTGCCGGCATCGTCGGTTCGACCGCTGCCCCCATCGCCTTCACGATCCGCTTGACGCCCACCAGTGGCGGCGACGCGGGCACCTTCGTGTTCCCCGGCCAGGCTGACTTCGTCAGCTACGGTGCCACGGCGACCACCGTTGGCTTCGCCACGTCCGTGGCCTGGTTCGATGCTGACCTGAGCGCGGCTGGTGCCTTCACCAGCGGCGACAGCGCCTACATCCTGCCCGTTGCGGCTGGTCTCGGCGCCGGCAACCTGTTCCCGCTGCACTCCCTGCGCGTGAGCGCCGGCAACACCGCTGGCGCCTACGGCAGCCAGATCGCCATCGGCAACGCGGACCACATCTCCGTGACCGGTGCTCCCGCCATCGCTCCCGTGGTGCACTACCTGCCCCTGGGTGTCGCTGGTGACATCAACGACGACTGTGTCTTCTTCAACCTGGACGGTGCCGCTGGCATCTCCGCCGGTACCCCTACCAACTTCGACACCCGCGTGACGCCCTGCCAGGGCAACGCCGTCGGCACCCTGGTGACGGACGCCTCGACCGTTGAGAAGAGCACGGGCGGCGGCGCTGCCCCGGCCGTGACCATCAAGTTCGCTGACGTGAACAACAACGGCCGCTACGACACCGGCGACTACGTCTACCTGACGACCGCTGGTGCCGGTGCCGGTATCGTCGGCTCCACCGCTGTGGGTCCGGCCTTCACCATCCGCTTGACGCCCACCAGTGGCGGCGACGCGGGCACCTACGTGTTCCCCGGCCAGGCTGACTTCGTCAGCTACGGTGCCACGGCCACCACCGTTGGCTTCGCCACCACGATGGCCTGGTTCGACGCCGACCGCAGCGCGCTCGGTGCCTTCACCAACGGCGACAACGCCTACATCATCCCGCTGGGCGCCCTGCCCGCTGGCCGCCTGTTCCCGCTGAACTCCCTGCGCGTGAGCGCCGGCAACCCCGCGGGCGCCTACGGCAGCCAGATCGCCATCGGCAACTCGGACCACATCTCCGTGACCGGCGCTGTCTCCATCGTCCCCACGGTGCACTACCTGCCCCTGGGTGTCGCTGGTGACATCAACGACGACTGTGTCTTCTTCAACCTGGACGGTGCCGCTGGCATCTCCGCCGGTACCCCCACCAACTTCGACGTCCGCGTGACGCCCTGCCAGGGCAACGCCGTCGGCACCCTGGTGACGGACGCCTCGACCGTTGAGAAGAGCACGGGCGGCGGCGCTGCCCCGGCCGTGACCATCAAGTTCGCTGACGTGAACAACAACGGCCGCTACGACGCTGGCGACTACGTCTACCTGACGACCGCTGGTGCCGGTGCCGGTATCGTCGGCTCCACCGCTGTGGGTCCGGTCTTCACCATCCGCTTGACGCCCACCAGTGGCGGCGACGCGGGCACCTTCGTGTTCCCCGGCCAGGCTGACTTCGTCAGCTACGGTGCCACGGCGACCACGGTTGGCCTGGCTTCCTCGCTGGCTTGGTTCGACGCTGACCTGAGCGCTGGCGGTGCCTTCACCAGCGGCGACAGTGCCTACGTCCTGCCCGTGGCTGCCGGCTTCGCCGCTGCCCGCCTGTTCCCCCTGAACGCGGTCCGCCTCGGCGGCCCCGCTGTCACCTCCGGCGGTGCCGGCGGTGGCGGCGCTGTTACCCCGCCCCCGCCGCCGGCTGGCGACGGCACGGACGGTGGCGACGGTGCCGATGGTGGCGACGGTGCCGATGGTGGCGACGTTGTGCCCCCGCCGCCGGTTGACCCGGTTGACCCTGTCGACCCGGTTGACCCCGTTGACGGTGGCGACGAGCCCCGCGATGGTGGCGACGAAGACGTCGACCAGCCCGGCTTCGAGCTGCTGGCCCTTCTGGCTGCCCTCGGTGTCGCGCTCGTTCTCGTGCGCCGCCGCAAGTAAGCCGTAAGGCTTGGGCCGGAAACGGCCTTCCTCTTCCTTTCTCTCCTCCCTTTCTCCATGTTTCTTGTTTTTTTGGGAATCATGAATTCGGTCCTGCGGGAGCGTTGGAGTCTCCGCAGGATGCGTTTGTCTCCTCTGCGCAGGCGCGCGGGTCCCACTTGACAAAGTAGAATAGAACGCGACTAGCTGATGGTCCAGTGACCGAAATGCGTTCAGCCTGTTCCATTCTCTTGGCACTCCTGGTTTCGCCCCTGCTGCTGGCGGGGCAGGCATCGGGCTATACGGCCAACACGTTGCTGACGGAGACGAGCAGCGAGTCGGCCACGACGACCACTGTGACTTTCCCTCCGGCGCAATTGCCCATTCTTGGGTGTCGGGACAGTGACGGGACTCCCGGTTGCACCGGCTCGGACCACTACTTCATCCACTTCGGTTCGCTGGCGGATACGACCTTCCGGGCAGGCGACTTGGGTCTGATAGGCTCCAGTCCCGGTACGTTCCTTGCGTCCACGGCCACTGAAGTCGGCCAGCTCATGACGGTGATCGGGACCTTGGGGACTGCGGCGGCTCCCATTCGTTGCCTGGAAATGGATGGGGTTCCGGGTTTCACGCTGCGTGACGGCATTATCATTGATGTGGGGACGGGGCCCGTGCCGGCGGCTGGTGGTGGGCCTGGGAGCGTCAACGACGGCCTTCTGGGCGTCGGCGATCTGAACATTGTGAGTCTTTCGACGCCGGTGTCCATGTCGTCGGGGACCGCCATCAAGTCGGTGAGTGATACCATTCTGCTTGCGGCGTCGGATGCTAGTCGGTTTCCGCGAGGGGCCGGACTGGGCTGTCTGGCTGGTGAAACGTCGACGACGTTCGTTCCGTTGTGGGGCGATCGCAACGGCAACGCGGCGCTAGACAATGCCGACAGCCTGTTCATCAGTCCGCCTGGCATGACGCAGATCCTGCCGGAGGTGGGTGATGCTGTTCTGGTGGCTTCGGGCCTTGCCGGGTATGGTACCTACATTACGACGCCGGGTCAGGATGTCAAGCTGGGTACGCCTTACCTGGGTGCGACGCCCTTGTTGGCGCTGCGCACGCCGGGTGCCGCGGAGCCGCTGGAGGAGCAGGCTTTGTACATTCATTTCCCCGATCCGGATGGCGTCAACAACGTGGTTTTGGAGAATGACATCCAGGTCAGCGGCTTGAGTCGGTTTGCTGGCACTCGTGTGACTTCCGAGAGTGCGGGGCAGGGCGTGGATACGTTGTCGGCGACCGCGGCGCTGCGTCCAAATGTCTTCCATATCGATCAGACGGGCAATGGCTTCACGGCCGATGATCCCGTGTACATCAACCGCCCGGTGGCGCTGGGTGGGGCGGACAACTGTGCTGGCACGTGTACGTTGTCGGTGGGCGACATCCGCGTGACGCAGGTGACGACGGGAACCTCCTATTCGGCCGGTTCCGTCGTGAAAGCCGGGGATCAGGATCTGGCCGCGTTTGGCGGCGCGGGCACCGGAATGGCCGGCTGGTCGGTGAAGGCGTATGATCAGGATCGGATCATGGCGATCCCGACGGACAGCCTGACCGGGGCCCTGGTGGGTCGGCGATTGGCGTCCGCAGGTCCTCCGGGTGGCGCGTTCCCGGCCAGTTGCACGGGTGCGGGGCCGTACCCGGCATCCACGTCCGACACGTGCCATTACCTGGATCCGCTCAACGATAACATCTACACCGGGTGCTCGGGGCAGACGGTGGTCACGGGCTGTACGCGCCTCTACGTGGGCACTGGCATGGGGGCGGTGCCGGCAGCCGGGTCGATCGTGGACTGCGATGCGCCTGGTGTTGATTCAGATTGCCCCGGCGGGGCGGATGATGTCGGTGCACTTTCGACGGATACCAATGTGCGCACCACGGGAACGGATTCCAGCCATGAGCCGGGCCAGTCGGAGTTCGTCGTGTATTCCCTGGACGAGTGGGTTGGCGTGGGCGATGTGCGCGTGTCCGGCCTTGGTACTCCCGGTACGATCATTGCCCTGGCGGACATCGAGATCACGGCGGCGTCGCCGCTGACCGGCTTTTCTGACAAGCTGGTGTTGTCCTTCGACGGTGGGTGTCCTGCGGCGTGCTGGCCGTTTGCCCAAAACAAGGACATCTTCCTGGGGTCGTGGGGCCAGCGCCTCACGGGTACATCGACAGAGGTGCACCGTCGCATGACGGTCGTGCCGGACACGGATGCCTTCATGGCGCGTTTCAATCGCGGTGAGGCAGGCGTGGTCTTCGACGACACCTTCTATCTCGCCCTGCAAACGGCACCGATCACCGGATTGGTGAAGGATGACCTTCGTCTCACGGCCGGCCCGGGCGGCGCTGCGGGTACCTTCCTCAAGGATGCCAACGTGGAGGAGCTGGGTGCCGCTGCCAAAACGTTCGACGGGACCAAGTTCCCCGACCGTGTCTTCTGGATCGAAGTGGATGGGTTCCCGGGCCCGACCAAGGGTGACTGGCTCTTTGCCGACACGTTTACCGTGTCCGGCCTCGGAACCGCCGCGACACTGGATCCCGGCGACATCCGGCTCAAGACCTCGACGGTCGGGTCAGGCAGCCTGACGGGAGGCATCATGGTGTTCTCCGGGGATGCAGATCGTTCAGCGGGTCTGGGTGCCACGTTCCCCTCTGGTGGCGCTCGCTTCTGGCTGCTCACCTACGACGCCAACGGCAACAATGTGCTTGACGACGGCGATGATCTGCTCCTGCGCTATGACCCTGCTCCGGCGGCTGGCCCTGCGCCGTCGACGCTGACGGTTCCCCGCGTCAACGACTTGGTCCTGGCAGGCTCTGCCGGCAGTGTGTTCGGTGGCGGCGGCGGAGGCGGTGGCGGTGGCGGCGGTGGCGGCGGAACCGGCGGCACTGGCGGTACCGGTGGCACCGGAGGAACGGGCGGCACAGGCGGAACTGGTGGCACAGGCGGAACCGGTGGACCCGGCTCCGCTGGCGCAACAAGCGCGGATGTGGCCGCGGCCAACAAGGCCATCGACGCCAGCCTGTCGGTGCGTCGCACCGCTGACGGCAACGTGTTGCGCTGGCTGCCCCAGACCGGCGCCGCCGGCTACCAGATCTGGCGCGCCGACTCGCCGTACGAACTCATTGACCAAACCAGGGATGGCAGTGTCGGCACCTACACCGATGCCAAGGGCGAGGCGACATCCCACTACCTCGTCACGTCCTACTTCCGGGGCACGAGCGGATTCATCGGCTTCGTCCCCAACCTGGATGAGGGGGTGCCCGGGGGCGCCAGCCTGCTAGGAACCTCGGCCCGCGTGCCCGCTGGCAACGGCGATGGCGAAGATGGTGGCGAACCACCGGAAGACCCGAAGGAAGAAACGCCAGGCCTCAGCGTGGTCATGGTCATCGCGCTCCTGGCAGCGGCGATGGTTGTTGCCCGGCGTCGGCGCTGAGCTATCATTCCCTTTTCTCCTACTTTTTCCGGGCCTCTTCTTCGGGTTGGCGGAGGACAGGCAAAGCCCCCCCAGCGCCAGGGTTTTAGAAGGTGCAAACCAACGGACTATGGGGCAGAAAGCCAGCACATCGGTTATATGCGACACCTGGCTTGGACGCTTCAACGAGGCATAAATGATGGATCGGGCCCATGCCAAGAGTTTCCTTACGAGCGCCGTGATTGCGGTCGCCATCCTGGGTGTTCTCCTCCTTCCGGGAGCATCCACAGCAGTGGGCGTCGTCGCCAAACCGGTCGTCCGCGAAGAGGCCGGTTACCAGTCGGTCGTGGCCACGTTGACGTTTGATCAGGCTGCTTCCCTGGGCATCGATGAGATTCTCTTGGAAACCCGTTGCGACGGCGAACGGTACGTTGACCGGTTCGCGCCCAGTGGTGCTCCGTTGTCCCAGCAAATCACCGTCGGTTCGCTGATCTACGAGGCGTCGGCCCTGTCGGGAGCCCGCGCCCCTGCGCCTGGCTACGGCTACGGGTATGACTACGGCTACGATTACGGGTACGATTACGGGTACGATTACGATTACGGGTATGACTACGAGTACGACTACGGGTACGATTACGATTACGGGTATGACTACGAGTACGATTACGAGTATGACTACGGGTATGACTACGGCTACGATTACGGGTATGACTACGGCTACGCGCCGGTCCCGAATTCCGTCGGCCCGGGCAGCCCGCTGGGCAGCGTCTTGGCCAAGCACGA
>JBFIJP010000123.1:0-10522 GCA_041600695.1 Thermoplasmatota archaeon
CGCCTCCCGGTCGATGGCATCCCGCAGGGGCAGATGAGCGCCTTTGCTCACGATGCGCTTGATGGTCTGCACCGCCAGGGGGCCGTTGCGAGCGACCTTCTTCAGCACATCACGAACGTGCTGCATGAGTTCGTCGTGGGGCACCACCCGCTCCACCAGCCCAATGCGGTGCGCCTCCTGGGCATCGATGGAATCGCCGGTAATGAGCAGCAGCTTCGCCATGCCCTGGCCGACGCGCCGGGGCAACCGCTGCGTGCCCCCGAAACCAGGAATGACCCCCAGACCCGCCTCCGGCAGGCCCAGCTTGGCACGGTCGCTGGCAATCAGGATGTCGCATGCCATCGCCAGTTCCAATCCGCCGCCCAAGGCGAAACCATTGATGGCCGCGATCACGGGGGCAGGGAAACGCTCCAGATCCCAGAAAATACGCTGACCCTTGCGGCTGAACTCCGCCGCCAGCGTTCCATGCATCTTGTTCTTGGGATGGAACTGAACCATCTCCGCGATGTCGGCGCCCGCCACGAACGCCTTGTCACCGGCGCCGGTAACGATCACGCCCATGATGGACTGCGTGCGAAGTTGCACCAGCGCATCATGAAGGGCCTCCAGGACCTTCTCATTGAGGGCGTTGAGCGCCTGCGGTCGATTGATCGTGATGGTCGCGATCCCATTCTGGTCGACATGCACGAGCACGACGCCGCCCCCGTATTCGATTCCGCCGGCTGACACTCTCGTACTCTCCGTCAATTGCGCCACGGGATCGTTACTCATCGTCATAACCCCAGGTGGGCGGCGCGATGCCCGCGGCGGACGTAAGCGCTTGGGTGCCGGGCGACCAGCCAAGACGAAGCGTTGCACTCCAACGACACACGACCGGCTGCTCAGGATCCACCCTGGGGGACGACGAAGCCGCCGCCCCGTGGTTAGGGCGGCGGCCGGCGTGAGCCTAGCGTCAACCGATGTAGTACGGCAAGCGGCCAGTGTAATCGTCCGGCCCCATGTAGAGCAACGCCGAATGGCCAAGCTCGTTGCGGTGCCACACGCCGTGGCGGATCAGCCTCTGTAGGTCATTGTTATCATCCCGGTTTTCCGGAATGACCTCATCCGGGTCGACGGTCGCCCGCACTTGGAAAGCGCCGTACGGGGTTGGGTCCACCCACTGGACCGACGCGGTGGCTCTGCCGTCGCCGGGCACGGCAACCGTGGCCCGCCCGATCGGATACCACTGGCCGTCCCATTCGTATTCAAAGAGAACATCAGCGGTCTCGGGACCTCCCACCAAGTCGATTTCTGCACGGATTTCCTGCGCCGGGGAGCGAATCGCCGAGCCCAGGATCTGGGGGCCGAGGGGCGGCGCTTCCTGGACGGAAACGACGGTGAAGTCGGGCCAGACGGGACTGTCGAGGTTGATGTCCATTTCCGCCAGTCCCTCCTGCCCATACTCGTCGATGCCCCGGACCTGCAGCGTCTGCCAACCGCCCGAGTGCTCGTCCACGGGGAAGGAGAGCGACCAAGCGTCCGTGCCGTCCGCCAGCATCCAATCGCCGTAGCCGACCTTCACCTCGACGCGATCCATGGCATGGTAGGCAGCCACCGTCCCGGACACCGTCACGGTCCCGCTCACGACCGCTCCCGCATCGGGCGTGGCAATGGCGATGGTGGGGACTGGGCCCAACACATGGACCTGCCCCATGTAGTGGCCGTTGAAGACGAACGGTTTGTCCTCGTAGTCGTAAATGCCGGGCGTGTTGAAGGTGCGGTAGCAGAGTACCCCGGGCGTCCTTGTCACGGGGCACCACTCGCCGTCGTCCCCGCGCAGACCGCGGTAAATCGTGGCCCCTGAATCGGCGTGTTGATTGTCACGGAACTGCCAACCCACTTGTTGGCCGAGAGGGATCTGCACCGATTGCGGCTGGGCCTCGTGCGGGTAAACGATCCGGACCATTGCTGCGGCACCCTGATGAGTCGCCGGCCATGTCCCTACATCGTTGTCCGGAAAGGCATCCGTGCCCCCGCCGACCACGTCGAGAATCGCGACGCGCGCGCTGCGTACGTCTCGATAAACGAAGTCGGTCCGGTAGGAGATAGTTCCAAACGCAGGCAGGTCGAGAGTCTGTGTTTGCGTCGTGAGCCAGCCGGCCGATTGGCTGCGGCCATCAACCGTGAAAGTAACCGTAACCGGCTCGTTTCCCTGGTTTTTGAGGGCCCATTGAACGACATTTCCATAATCACTCACGTATGTGCGAATGACCTGGATGTCGTTGTAAATGGAGTTGTCAACCACAAGTGTGTGGACGAGCATCGTTGCTGCGCCGTCTGTTGTCAGGACGCGGACTTCGATATCCAGCGGACCGCGCGCATAGGGGTAGCTGTCAAATGAAAACGACCAGGTTTCGGTGCCCTGCGCCCCGATCCAGCCCGTGTCAGCCAACTTGTATTCGACGCGGGCGACGCCCTCAACGTCGGATGCGGTGCCGCTCACTTCCACGATGCCTACGATCGCCGCATTTGTGGCGGGCGACGCCACCGACAGCCCGGTGTCACGCTGGCCCGAAACGACGACGGACCCGGCCTCAGATCCGGGAGTCACCGAGTAGGGAAACGTTCCCGCCCGCCCGTAGGTTTTGGAACAGGATTCATTGAAACCGAGGTTTGAACAAGTATCCTCGCCCAAGACATCCACAACGGAAATTCGCCCCGAGTCGCGACTGACGAACCGAACGGAATCGCCGGGGTCAATGCTGGCAACAGCAGGGGACGGAGCACGATGCGTGTAAACGAAAACCTGTTCGTCGTCGGCCTCAACAGCCGCCGGCAAAAAAGAAATTAACAGTAATACGAGTACGCCGGATCGCAGTTTCATAGCGCGCAACGGAGGGGTTGCGTTAAGCGCGTTTCGGTGCCACTGTCCGTGCCGGCAGGCGACCGCCTGCGTCGTGCCCCGGCATGAACGCGGCCTTTCATGGGCCTACCCTCCGCCCGGGCCGGCTGCCGGTTCAGCGGGGCGCGGCCGCCGGCCCCACCCCTGGCGTTTAGCCCGAGCCCGCCACGCGATTCGGCTAGGGTTGGAAGGCGGGCCCGCCCCCAGTCCGCCGTGGCCATTGCCCATCGATTGGTGCGACGCGGTGCCTGGAGCCGGTCGGATGACTAGAACGCCGTGGCGGGCTGCCACCGGCCCAGCACGTTCAATGGGCAAGCCGGCAGAGGACGGATCAACCCTGCAGAGAAATGCCACCCACGCGATTGGTGAAGAACGCCGCCTTCGAGGTGGCCTCATTGTTGTCCTCACGAACTTCCGTGACGACGCCTGCCGGGTCGGCGACGGCCCGAATCTGGAATTCCCCGAAATGCCCGATGTCGCTCCACCGGTAGCTCTGGGTGATCGACTCACCGCCAGCGATGTCCCTCGTGAACGACGCCATGCTTCGCCACGCGCCATCATACCAGTATTCGAAGACAATTTGTGCAGAGCCCAGGAACGATCCCTCATTGGCAACCGCGACAACGATTCGGGGCTGCCCGAAGAGATCCGTGCTTCCCGAAAAGCCCGTGATGGCAAAATCAACCACTTCCGCATTGGCGGAAACGATCACAATGGACGCAAACGCCTCCTGTGCATCCATCGATGTGACACGGGCCTCCACGGAGTGCTCCGCATTCGTGAGGGTGTTTGTGTCCAGGGAGAAACTCCACGAAGCCAACCCCGTGGCCGGCATCCATTCGGCGCCGTCAACCCTCACGTCGACCGCGCCAATGCCCGGATCGGCCGTTGCCGCGCCCGCAATCGTGATGATATCTGAAACGCTTGCACCGTCCTGGGGCGAAGCGATGGTGATGGTCGGCGAATCACCCAGGACCAGCACCTCCGCTTGCATGGCCCCCGGGTGGATGCTGCAAAAATACGCGAACGAGCCGGCCGTGCTGAAGGATCGTTCGCAGGATCGGCCCGAGCCGGAACGCGCGCACCATTCCTCTCCAGGATTGGAGGGCGTTCCAGCCACAACATCGTGCACGCCGCCCACGAAATCCCACCGGACCGTCTGGCCTCGGTTGATGGTGACCGATTCCGGTGAGAAGTAATTGCTACCAACCTGAACGGTAGCGTCTGCGGCATCTGCCGGCGTAACCATCCAAACGGAAGCGACCACGATCGCGGCCAACCAAACTGCCCGGGACATGCCCATTCATGGGTGACTTGAGACATAACCCTTGAGGCAGCCGGAAAGAGGGCCGGACGCCGCGCATGGGGCGCGGCGCCCGGCACTGGGCCCCCGCTCAATGCAGTGGATCAAACTTGCCCAGTTCATGGCGATGCCAAACCGCGTGCAGCAGAATCTGCTCCGCAGTGTTGTTGTCCTCGCCATCCTCGGCCAACAAATTGTTCGGGTCAACGGTGGCCCGAACATTGTAGCGCCCAAACACCGTCGGATCGATCCAGTCGATCGTTGCCGTCTGGCTGCCGCCGGCCGGCACCGTGACGGTGGTTGTTCCGAGGACGTGCCAGTTGCCATTGGAGAAGTACTCGAACAACACGTCTGTCGTCTGGTCCGTGGGGCCCGCCAGCGCCACCTCGGCGCGAAGCTCGTGCACCGGCGAAGAAACAGGACCACCCAGGAAATTGGCGTACAGAGGCGGCGCGCTGGAAAGCGACGCCACCGTCAGGTCGGGCCAAACCGGACTGTCCAGGAACAGGTTGATCGTCGCCTGGCCCACCTGCCCGAATTCATCCGTGGCCAGAACCGTGATGTCCTGCCAGCCGCCCGGCAGGTCGTCGGCATCCAGAACCAATGACCAGGAATCGGTGCCTGCGGCCGGCACCCAGTCAAGGGAGCCCACCTGGACGTCGACCGACTGAACATCATGGAAGGCGGTGGTCGATCCACTGATCGTGAAGGGGCCACTGACGGTTGAACCATCGAGCGGGGCATCAATCACGGCCACAGGTGCTGCGCCAAGGACCCTCAATTGTCCCTGGATTTGCGACGGGTGGCTCGAGCACCAATAGTCGATCAAGCCAACGGCATCAAATTGACGGTAGCAAAGGTGTCCATCGGCACTGCTTCTGGCGCACAATTCCCCGTCAGCGGTCACGAGTCGGTGACTCAAGGTTCCACCGTAGTTGTTGGTGGGCCCGCCATCGCGCCACTGCCACCCCGCCTGCTGGCCCGCCGGAATCTGCGCATACGCCGGCTCGGCGCTAATGCCGAGGCCAATGCGGACCATGGCCGCCGCACCAGGGTGGGTCTGGGGCCAGGTGCCGACATTGTTATCCGGGAACAAGTCAGGGCTCGGGCTGACGATGTCCGTGATGGTAACGCGAGCCATGGCGTACAGATTGTCTGCCCACCGTTCCGTTGCGCCGCCAGTACTGGAAAACGGAGCGAGGCTGACGGTTCCCCCGGCCACCTGGGTCCAGGGGTCCCCGGCATTTCGGGCCTCAGCGACGAACGTTGCCTGCACGTGCTCGTTGCCCTCGTTCCGGATCGCCCAGCGAAGATCTTCCTGGCCGCCGCCGTGGGCCGCCTGATTGAAATGGATGACTGCCCGACTCACCTGCACATCCACGGCCGAGGGGTTGTCCACCATGATCGTGCGGGAAATCACCCGTTCGGCGCCGATGTTCGAATAGATCCTGACGTCCACATTCAGGTTTCCGCGCCCGTGCAGGGTTGTGTCAATATCGAAGGACCACGATGTGGTTCCTGTGGCAGGCCGCCAGCCCCGTCCACCGGCATTGTACTCGACCCGGGCGATACCGTCCGGGTCGGTAGCCGTGCCGGCAAACGCCACTTCACCCTGCAGCGCGTCGTTGGCCGCCGGGGTGTCGAAGGACGCAGATGTGGCCGGCGTACCCGTCACGATGATGGTCCCCCAGTAGTGATTGGATGTGTCCTCGGGCCGGTAGGATACAATGGTCTTGTACCGGTAGATTCCGCTGGTCGGATACACCCGCGTGCACGACGGATTTGAACCAGTCAATTCTGGACAAATCCTTTCACCCAAAGAATTCTCGATGAATTTGTCATAGCCAGACTGCTTGACCCATGTGACCGAATCTCCAGGGTCAACGGTGACGGTCGATGGCGACGGTGGGCCAATGTGGGGAACGGAAATGGTAGCGTCGTCTGCCTGGGTTGGAACAGCCACCAAAGGCAGAATCAAAAGGACTGCAAAGCAGGACTGTAATCGCATCAGTCTTGGATTCCTGCCCCAGTTCTTAGCCATTGGCAGGGCGCCGCCCGGATGGGCAGCGACCCGCCTGCGTACGCTCTGCGTGAATCCGCTCGGCCCGATGTGCCACTAGGGTTGAGGCGGGCGCGCAGCCGACCCTGGTTCCGTGCCAGCGCGCGGCGCCACGGGCATTCAATGCAGCGGATCTGCGCGGCCCAATTCGTTCCGGTACCACACCGCGTGCAGGAGAATTTTCTCGTTGGTGTTGTTGTCCTCCACGTTTTCCGCCACAGCATCATCCGGATCGACGGTGACGCGGACATTGTACTTGCCATAGACGGCAGGATCGATCCAGTTCACCGTTGCAATCGCGCTGCCGTCGGCCGGCACGGTCACATTGGTGGTACCAATTGCGTGCCAATCTCCGTTCGAGAAATACTCAAACAAAACATCCGCGGTTTCGTCCGCAGAGCCGGCCAAAGCGATTTCTGCCCGAAGCTCGTGCACGGGGGACGCCACCGGCCCGCCGAACAGATTGGAGTAGATGACCGGACCACTGGACACCGAAGCAACCGTCAAGTCGGGCCAGACCGGACTGTCGATGTAGATGTCGAAGGTTGACGTGGCTGTTTGGCCATACTCATCTGTGGCCCTAACAGCCATCTCCTGCCAGCCGCCAGGCAGGTCGTTGGCGTCGAGTGCGAGGGACCAAGCATCGGTGCCGGTGGCCGGCATCCAGTCCAAGTAGGAAACGCGGACCTCCACGGATTCCAGGTCATGGAAGGCGGTTGCTGAGCCGCTCACGGTGAAGACGCCACCCACGGTGGATCCATCCGTGGGGCTGTCAACAACCAGGCTTGGGGCAGCGCCAAGGACGCGAACGGCACCCTGGATTTGGCTCGGGTGGAAGCTGCACCAATACTCGTAGAGGCCGGGCGTGTCGAAGGCACGGTAGCACAGGTGTCCATGCTGGCTGCTGGTGGAGCACCATTCGCCATCCACGGACACGATCTTGTGGTTGATGCTTCCGCCGTAGCCCCCCGTGGAGCCGCCATCCCGCCACTGCCAGCCCGCCTGCTGGCCAGCCGGAATCTGCACGTAGGGTTCGAGCGCTCCGAGGGCCACGCCGATGCGGACCATCGCAGCTGCGCTGGGGTGGGTGTCCGGCCAGGCCGCCGCGTTGTTGGCGGGGTACGCGTCCGGAACGGCCGACGTGATATCGGTGATCGTGACCCTGCCGGCGCTGTAGCTGTCGGAGTCTCCATCCCCACCGCTGACGCGCTTGAAGGCCCCCACGGTAATCGTGGTTGTGTCCAGCAGGACCCAGCCCCGGCCGGTTCCCGCGCCCTCCACGGTGAAGGTCACCGTGGCGGGATTGTTGCCTTCGTTGTAGATTTGCCAGTAAACGTTGCCCGACGTGACGTAGGTGCGTGAAACCTGGATGTCACCGAAATCCACGTTGTCCACGACGACCTCGAGTTGGTCAGTGGCCCGTTGGCAGGTAACGGCCGTCACCCGGACCTCAAGCTGGAGCGGGCCATCCGATGTGCGGCTGGTGTCCAAGTCGAAGGACCAGGATTCGGTTCCGGTGGCAGGCTGCCAGGAGCCGCCCCCGACACGGAATTCTACATGATCAACGCCGCCGGGCGAACTGGCCGTGCCGGTAATGGTATGGATGTCACTGACGATGGAGCCGGCGGGCGTCGTGAACGCCACGTCCGTTGCGCCGTCGGCCATGCAGATGTAGCCGTTGTGCCGGCCATCTCCTTGCTGGATGGCATGATATGCATGCAAACCCGGCCCGAGGTTGAGGGTGCGGGTGCAACTGTGGGGAGGATCCTCCGCTTGTGCGTAGAGTTCGCACGCCTCCGAACCGTCGGGAGGGTAGAGCGTGATGTGGCGGTTCCAGTTTGTGTTGGTCCAGCGCACGTCGTCGCCGGGCGTTGCGTATTGCGTCCGCGGCCAAATGCCATCCGAGACGGACACTGTCACCAAGTCCGCCTGGGCGTGCGGGACCACGGCGGCGGCCAGCGATGCCAAGAGCAGAAGAAGGACCAAACGAACATGCATGCCGCTCCCGATCGGAGCCGCTCTTATAACGCGGGTGAGCGGGAGAACCTGCCTACGCAGGCCAGCCCCTGCGAAGCCGGGCGAACCCGAAGGCTGGAGGCGACTGCGGGTCGTCGGGCTGCGTGCACGAAACATGAAGGCCCCACCCCCGCGTGTTGCTTAACGGACGGCCCGGACGGATGGGGTGGCGGAGGGTTGCGCACCGCGGCCGGTGCGGCGGCCGGCAACGGGAAGCACACCGCCCTAGCCTTTTAACGGGCGCCAACTTCGCGGCGCCAATGGCAGCGACCGACCCCGGACAGCCCGAGGTGAACATTGGCCTGATCGGCCATGTGGACCACGGCAAGACGACGCTAACCAAGGCGCTCTCTGGCAAGTGGACCGACGAGCACTCCGAGGAGGTCAAGCGTGGCATCAGCATCAAGCTGGGCTACGCCGACACGACGTTCTACAAGGGCCAGGACGCCCAGGGCAACGACGTGTTCACCAGCAAGCCCAAGGACCCGCGCCTCGCCGGCGAGCCGACGCTCCTGCGCCGCGTGTCCTTCGTTGACGCCCCTGGCCACGAGACCCTCATGGCGACCATGCTGTCCGGCGCGGCCCTGATGGACGGCGCGCTGCTGATGGTGGCCGCCAACGAGAAATGCCCCCAGCCGCAGACCAAGGAGCACCTGCAGGCGCTGGACATCGTGGGCGCGCAGAACATCGTGATCGTTCAGAACAAGATCGACCTGGTCTCCCAGGAGCGCGCTCTTGAGAACTACAACGAGATCAAGGAGTTCGTCAAGGGCACCGTGGCCGAGAACGCGCCCATTGTGCCGGTTTCGGCTCACCACGACGTCAACTTGGGTTACCTGATCCGGACCATTGAGGAGGTTATCCCTACGCCCCCCCACGAACCGGACGCCGACCCACTCCTGCTTATCGCACGCTCGTTTGACATCAACCGCCCTGGCACGCGCCCCACCAAGCTTCGTGGCGGCGTGATCGGTGGCAGCCTCGCGCGTGGCACGCTACGCGTGGGCGACGACGTGGAGATCGTACCCGGCCTGCGCGTGGATGAGGGCGGCCAAACGGTTTACAAGCCCCTCACCACCAAGGTCACAAGCCTGTTCTGCGGCAACCAGGAGGTCGAGGCCGCCGGCCCCGGCGGGCTGATTGCTATCGGCACCAGCCTGGATCCTGCCATCGCCAAGGCGGACAGCCTCACCGGCCGCATGCTCGGCCTGAAGGAGAAGCTGCCGCCGGTGCTGGACCGCATCACCATGGACGTGCACCTGCTTGAGCGCGTGGTGGGTTCGGCCGATGACACTGAAGTGGAGCCGGTGAAGGTCAAGGAGCCCCTCATGCTCAACGTCGGCACTGCCACCACCGTGGGCCTGGTCCTGCGCACCGCTGGCGACACGGTGGAAGCGGCCCTGCGTCTGGCCGTGGCCGCGGAGCCCGGTGCCCGTATCGCCATCAGCCGCCGTGTCGGTGGCCGCTGGCGCCTGATCGGGTACGGCATCCTCCAGTAGCGTGGCTCGGCCGGTCGTCCTGGACACCAACGCCCTGCTGCTACCCTTCACGGACGCCACTGACTTGGAGCACGAGCTGCTCGGCCTGGTGGGCGCCATCGACCTCGTGGTTCCCCAGCCCGTGGTGCAGGAAGTAGCCACGCTGGCGGAAGGCGACGGAGCCACGGGCCGGGCGGGCCGCGCCGCACAGCAGTGGATGAAGCGCTGCCGCGTCGAGCCAACCGACCTGCCGGGGGACGACGGCATCCTGGAAGTAGCCCGGCGCCTGGGTGCCGTGGTGGTGACCAATGACCGGCGCCTGCAGACGGAAGCGCACCGGTCGGGTCTGACGGTGGTGTCCAGCCGTGGCCCGGGGCGGCTCTTCATCCGCCGTGGCTCCGGAGTGGACTGACGAAACCCGAAACTCGCTTCCCCGGGCCGGCGCCAGGTCGGGCCGGGTAGGTCGACGGCCGCATGGGCGCGGGCGGGGGCAGGCGAGCCATGTGTGGCCAATCGACAACCGGAGCAGCTCCGCCTTTGGGAATCAGCATCTCAATGCACCACTGCGCCGGCCATGCCAGGCCTGGGAAGCACGCCGCTAAATCAACAAATAATTTCCGCGATTTGCTCCTTTATGGTCAGCCAATTGATGCACTCCAAACGTGGACATATTCAGGTTCTTGGGGCCCGTTCACCACTTTGGCCCAATGGGTGCCGTTGACGAACGCCTTTTATGAACCAGAGCCTAGGGCAACATGGAGCCATGGACCTCAAGCCCTTGTACA